>DATLWP010000447.1:0-3418 GCA_035576265.1 Candidatus Polarisedimenticolia bacterium | reverse complement strand
ATAGTCAAAATTCTGGTGAAACTCGATATCGTCGAGCTTGGGATACTGTTCTCGAGCCCACACGAGGTCGGCTTCTGAAGTTTTCTTCCGAACTCGGTCCCAATAGACCAGCCTGTCTTCGCTCGACGTGGTTGGCTTTCCTAGAACGCCCTCTACTTGTCCTCGGGACATCCCCAAGTGCAGCCCTGAACCCGTTGCGAGGCTTGGCGTGATGAGCTCCGACTTAGCGCAGCGGGCGTCTCCGTTCCACGGACGACCGCCTGAGAAGAGATAGAACGCTATTTGGACCTCGCCGCTCTCAAAAATCAAATAGGTCTTGGGAGACCTTTTGGCCGACACGTAGCAAGCTTGTTGCCGTGCAGCTGAGCCATCGCCTCGATCGATCGAATCGGCACTCCCCATGCGTTCGGCGATTCTCTGGAATAGGCCCCTGTATTTCAAAGTTCTGCCGAGAATCTGGAAGTTTGAGGCGGCCGGTTCACCCCTCTGCGGCTCCAGGTGTTCGATCCGGCTGCCATCACGTATAACCGACCACCAATCAGAGTTGTCCCCGGGGTAAGAACGAGAGGTGCTTTGCGCGCGAAGCGACGGTGCGAGCAACAGCGGCAGCGCTAACAACACGAAAAGTGAAAGGCGACCGCCGAGTCCTGTCTTGGGGGAGCGGGCGCGCTTCTGCTGGCGCGGCAAAAGGTCGCGAATGGAGCGCAGCAGCGAGGACATTTGCTCGATGCGGGCGGGGTGGTCGCCGAAACGGGCGGATTGGTATAGCTCGGTCAACTGGGCAACGGGCGCGGAAAGGTCCGCCGCCGGGAGTGCCGAGGCGAACTCGAGGGGTGTCTGCGACGGAGACTTCTTCCAGCCGCGCTTTTCGAGCAAGCGCAACATTTCGGTGTACTCGAGTGCAGCGAGGCTGGCGGTCAGATTGCCGCCGCGGCGCGCGCGAAGGCTCCAGCGCGCGACGGCATAGCGGATCAGGGAACGGCCACGCAGTATGAAAAGCAGCGCCACGAGAAAGACGAGCACGCTTGGCAGAAAGTAGGGCGATGCTTCGAGCCGGCGATCGAGCGCCAACAGGCCGCGGATGGCCGCCTCCTGCTGTCGATGATAGAAATCGCCAGCTCGTTCGCTCCAATTTCGCGACGTTCTGTTCAGGTTCCGCCCGAAGCGCATCTGGTGGATGAAGTCGTAGTTGACGAACCATTCGTTCCACGTGAACTGGAACCAGTCCCAATAGAGGCCAATCCGCGCAAGCAGGCCGCCATTCTGATTGCTTCCTGGAGGCGTGGGATCGAAGGTGATCCAGCCGTAGCTCGGGAAGTAGACCTCAACCCAGGCATGCGCGTCGCTGGCGCGGATGATGTAGTCGCCGACCAGGTCGTTGTACTCGCCGGGGAGGAAGCCGGTGACGTAACGCGCGGGAATGCCCACGGCGCGCAGCATGACCGTCATGGCCGAGGCGAAATATTCGCAATTCCCAGCGCGACGGACGAAAAGGAAATTGGCCAGAGGATCGCCAGCGCGGGGTCCTGAAAGATTGAGCGTGTAGGAATAGTGCGTCATCAGGTAGGTCTTGATATTCGCGGCCTTGTCGTACTCGTTGTCGGAGGAGGCCGTGATTTGATCGGCGAGCTCTTGGATACGCGGATCGAGAGACGGGAGCTGGAGATAGGTCTGGCGGATGGTTTCAGGATAGAGGGACAGGGATTCACGCAGTTCGGAGGGCGAAAGGAGCGGGAGATACGACGTCCCTTCGTAGCGAACTTTAAAGTTGTTGGCCATGGGATTGAAGAGCGAACCCGTCTGATCGAGAACCAGGTAGCTGGGGCGCCCTCTGTCGTCGAGACGGCCGAAGTCCTCACCGAAGCGCCCGCGAAGCGTCGAGGGCCGCGGAGCGACGAAAATTGCCTCGGTGGCGATCGGTTCCATGAGCACGGTGTAGCGCAACGGATAGAATGCGGCATGAGGAGGCACGAGGGGGGCAAATCGGTATTCTCCGTCCGCGCCGGGAACGATGATGATGCGACTTTGCGGGGGAGTAAACCAGCGCTTGCCGTCGAAATCGGTGAGCACGATGCCGCGCCAGTGGACTTCGTGCGCGGGGGCAGGGTCGCCTGCGACGCTGATGCGCATCACGACCGCGGAGCTCTTCTTGATTTCGCCGATCTGGCCGAGTTCGACGTTGTCGTTGAAGCCGGTCATCAGCGTGGGCCGGAGACTCAGGGCGCCGAGGTATCCCGTGGTGACGCGCGGAATGAAGAAGAAGAGGACAACGCCCATGGCCAGCACACTCACGGCGACCAGCACGGAGGTGGCGCCAAGCGCGCGAGTCAATCGCTGCGCCGAGGGCGAGCCGGATTCAAGAGGCGGAGAGACTGCTCCGGCGGCGCTGCGGCGGATCTCGAGGGCCACGAACGTGGAAACAGCCAAGACCAGAAACACGACCAGCGCGACGAGGAAACCCGATTCAACCGTCAGGATCGCGGACGCCAGCATGGCGGCAATCGCAAGAACAGCGAGAAAGGCGTAATCGCGATTGGTGCGCGCGGAGTAAAGCCTGACCAGCGCGCCAAACAGGAGAAGATGAATGGCTGCGAGCAGCGCCGCGTACATCGGCGGATTCGGCGCGCCTTCGGCCAGACCTCGCGACAATTCCCACAGGTCGAACGGGAAAAACAGGAAGTAGGCCAGCACCAACCCAGTGGCCAGGCGCTGGGAGATTTCCGGGCCGCGCCCCCGCCAGAGGCGCACGCCTTTATAGAGCAGCGCAGCGACTGGAGCGAAAGTGGAAATGGGATCGAGCTTGCCGGTCGCGACGATGGCCACCACACCCGTCGAGACGAGAAGGTAGAGCGAGAGTTCGAAATATCGTTGCACCGCCGCCAGCCCTTCGCTGCGTAAAGGGCTAAAAAGCGATGCGCTGGGTGGTGCGGCGGAAGCCATGGGCCTTTTACGATGCTAACACCAGGCGACCACGAGCCTGCGCGGGCTACGAGAGCGAGATACGAATCGGCTAATGGGTTAGCGCGGAAGCTGCGGCGGCGATCTTGCGAGTGGCGCTGGAGACGGGGAGTCGCACGAGGCCGCTGAGCGGCAGGATGCGCGTGCGGGGATGCGCCGGGAGGCGCGGGACGCGGGCGAGAAATGGCAACAGCGTGATATTGCGGAACGTGACGCCGTGGCGCGCGGCGGGGAGCGGCTCGAGTTCAAGCGGGACTCCGTCGAGCGTGAGTGTGGTGCGAAGATGCCTTTCAAGTGCAGCCTTCGGACGGCGCGCGACTTCCA
The DNA here is from genome assembly GCA_035576265.1 of Candidatus Polarisedimenticolia bacterium. Lineage (GTDB taxonomy): Bacteria > Acidobacteriota > Terriglobia > Acidiferrales > UBA7541 > Palsa-295. The sequence continues at coordinate 136 of DATLWP010000447.1, read as the reverse complement.
CGGCAGGGAACTGCCACATGCGCGAAAAGAGCACCCCATCGTGCGCGCCGGGATCGCGCACCAGGAGCGTGCGACCGCGCGGGTCGCGCAGAATCGCGGCGGCGATTTTCACGTTCACGGAGACGCGCTTGCGGCG
>DATLWP010000446.1:0-13291 GCA_035576265.1 Candidatus Polarisedimenticolia bacterium | reverse complement strand
TGATGCAGTTGAAATCATATCGCGTGTATGTGAATGAGCGTGCTCGAAGTGAACTCGGTTGGCGACCGCGATATGATTTCAACTGCATCATCGACCTATTGAGAGCAGGCGACGATCCAAGAAGTCCCCTCGCGCGGTCGGTGGGATCCAAGGGATACCATGCCGAACCGTTCTCCGAAGGACCATACCCAGTCGAATAGTTGATCTGTGACTATCCACGGCGAAAGCGTCAACGGTCCCGGAGACGGAGGCACTCAGAGAACTCTTGCTCGGTCACAGCAGGGGAGCATTGCCGAAGGGACCGAGCAGATTGTTCCTGAGTGACGGCACATTCGAAAGTTAGTCTACTCGCATGGCAAGTCGAATTTCCGGACGTGTTCCCCCGAACATAGTTCTCTGACGGACTCCGGATCGTGGCTGAATTCTCCGCGGATCTCTGTGCGCGCCCGGTAGCAGATCTGTGCCTCTGCTCCCGCTGCGCTGGTTTGCTCCCAGCGATTCCGTCTTGGTGCGAAATCTCGGCTAATCGAGCGTAAGGATGCCCATGCCCGCGGCTGCGACGTTGTCGCGCGAGGTGTTCTTTACGAGGTACATCGCCTCATCGGCGAGGTGGAGGAGTTCGGCCTTCGTGCGCGAGTCGCTTGGGTAGGAAGCCACTCCGACGCTGGCCGTGATGTGGACGTTCAGCCCCGCTTCCTTCAGCCATACCGTCTCACGGATCAGCTTGTGCAGGCGGCTGGCAACGCCGATGGCGTTTTCTTTGGAGGTCTGCGGCAGCAGCAGCACAAATTCGTCGCCGCCGTAGCGGAACGCGAGGTCGATCAGCCGGCACTTGTCCTTGATAGCCGTCCCGATCTCCGCAAGGAGCTTCGAACCCATCAAGTGGCCGTAGGTGTCGTTCACGTTCTTGAAATGATCGAGGTCGATGAAGATCAGCGAGAACTCGAAGGCATAGCGGTGCGAGCGGTACAACTCCGTGTCCAGCATGAAATTCAGGTGCCGGGCGTTGTAGAGGCTCGTGCAGTCGTCCGTGATCGTCAGCTCGTGGATTCGTTGAACGTGCCGCGCATTCTCGATGGCAATTGCTGCGTAATCGGCCAGCGCCTCCAGCAGCGCGAGATCTCGCTGGCTGAAGCCATCCGGGCCGATGCAGTTGATCAACTCGATCACGCCGAGGCACTGATCGCGGAATCGTACCGGGACGGCGACGATCGACTGCGTGGCCATCTTCGTGCGCTGGTCCACCTTCTCGAAGAAACGCGAATCCTTGCTCGTATCCGGCACCACCACCGCTTGGCCGGACTCCGCCACCCAGCCCGCCAGCCCTTGGCCGACCTTGATGCGGACGTCTCGGAGCGCTTCGGCGCCTTTGCCCGTGGCGATCTGAAAGTAGAGTTCGTTCTTCTCTTGGTCCATCAAGAGGAGCGACCAAGTGTCCGGCCGCAGCACCTCATTGATCTTCTCCATGATGGTGCGCAGGACCTGGTCGAGCTGCAGGGACGATGTGAGGGCCTTGCCCAGCTCGTGGAACACCGTGACTTCGTTGCTTTCGGCGACGTCCGCGCCCACACGTGGAGTGCGCCGCCGTTCGACGCCTTCGAACGGCCTTGGATCGGCCGCTCTCCGCGCGCGTTCGGTGGGGTCGTGCTGCTTAGCGTCTTGGGGTTCGGGGAGCAACGTTTGCATTATAGTGAACCGTTTTCGTTCACTGCAATGGGCATTCCGGACGGATTGCCGAAAGGCCAATGGCCCGCCGGACGGCGCGCCTCGCGGCGGCATTGACACTCCCCTGACCGACGCCTATATTTTTTGCTGGCCCCTGCTGATGTCTTCGACACCTTTCGGCGAGCATCTAAAACGCGAGCGGGAAATGCGAGGTGTTTCCCTCGAAGAGATCGCCGCCGCCACCCGCATCAGCACGCGCTTTCTCGAAGCCATCGAAAAAGAGCAATGGGATCAGTTGCCGGGAGGTGTGTTCAATCGCGGGTTCATCCGTTCCATCGCGCGTTTCCTGGGGCTCGACGAAGACAGCCTCATAGCCGAGTATGCGCTGGGAACGAAGGATGGCGCGGAGACCCGTTTGGCCCCGGAACTGCCGACCGAGATGCCGCGGAATTGGTGGCCGGCTGTCTATGCGACCATTGCGATACTTGCGATTGCCCTGGTCATTGCGGGCGGGCTGATTGTCTACAGGCACTACGGAGCCAACGTCGCCGAGCGTCTGCGTGGGCAGTCGCCGGCAGGGGACGCCACCGCCCACGTCAACGGTCCCGCGATCATGCCGGGCGCAACGAGCCAAATCGCCGGGCCGGGAGAATCGCCTGCTGCCTCGCCCCCAGCGGCGACACCGGTGGAGGGTGAGCCGACGGTGCCTGCGGCCGCCGCGCTCATGCTGAAAATGGAGGTCGGCAAACCCGCTAACGTTACAGTGGTCGCCGACGGCAAGCCCGTTTTCGAAGGACCGGTGCACCCGAATGACGTGAAGCAATTCGAAGCGTACGACGCTTTCCAAATTACGTCCAGCGAATCGAGCGCCTTGCTGCTGGAACTGAACGGGCAGACGATGGCGCCCATTGGAACGCCCGGACAACCTGGGAGCATTACGCTTACGCGAAACGACCTGAAACCAGCCGTGGGAGGACCCCATTAGCACAGAATTGCACGAACAAGTTTGCTCCGGCCACGCGCGCCAGGAACAGAAACTGGCGATCTGCGCGGGCAGCATTCCGCTCAGCCCGGATGAGCGCGTCGAGCTCCTCGCCGTGCTGGCCTCGGATTCCGACCCCGCGATCGCCGGGCGCGCGCAAAACGTTTTGCTGACGCAGCCTGCCGAGCATTTCGTCGCGGCGCTCGCTCGCGCCGAGGCGGACCCGCACCTCCTCACCTATTGCGCCGACAATCTGGCCGAAAGACCCGGCATCGCCGCCGCTCTTGCGAAGAACGCCGCCTGCCCCACGGCCATTGTTACGCGCGTGGCGCAGCATCTGACCGCCGACGGAATCCAGGCACTGCTCGACAATCTGGAACGATTCATCTCCGACCCGCAGCTTGTGATCGCCGTGAAAGTGCCCGCAAGCCAGCGCCGAGCAGCGGGAAATGCTCGACGAAATGCAAAAAGGCGCCGTGGCGATGAACGAGATTGAAGAAGCTGCAGCGGAGATCGAGCCGGATCCCGTGAAGCGCGAGTCCCTGGTGCAGAGGGTCGCCCACATGAACGTGGTGCAGCGGCTCACGCTCGCGCTCAAAGGCGGCCGCAGCGAACGAATGCTGCTGATCCGCGATCCGAACAAACTCGTACAGCGATGCGTCCTCCAGTCACCCCGGCTTACCGACACGGAAGTCGAGACGTTTGCGGCGATGACCAATTTGACGGGTGAGATCCTGCGCACGATTTCACTGACGCGCGTTTTCATGAAGAACTACTCCATCGTGAAAAACCTCGTCAACAATCCGAAGACGCCGCTCGATGTGTCCCTGCACCTCTTTCCTCGGCTCACGGCGACCGATCTGGCAAAGCTTACCTCGAACAAAAATATCCCCGACACGCTGCGTTCGGCCGCGTTGAAGCTGCACCGGAAGCGCAAAATGGGACTTCCAGGCGCGTAGTTATTGTCCTTGCGAAGACGAAAGGTCGAACGGGCGCGGCAGTAATTGCCCCGCGCGGTGGTGTTCGACCTTGCCGGAGAGGTTTCCCAGCAGTACCGGGATATCGCCGCAGAATTCCCAAATCACCTGGCGGCACGCCCCGCAGGGAGGCGCAGGCGTCGCCGCGTCCGTGACAACGGCGATGGCATCGAATCCGCGCTCGCCTTCCGAGACAGCCTTGAAGACGGCCACGCGCTCGGCGCAGCATGTAAGACCGTAACTCGCACTCTCCACGTTGCAGCCGGTGTAAATCCGTCCTGACTTCGCGCGCAGAGCGGCGCCCACGCGGAAATTCGAATACAGCGCGTGCGCGTTTTCGCGCGCCTGCTTCGCCGCGGCGATCAATGCGTCGTATTCACCCACGGGCTTTCTTCCTGCCGTTCGGATCGGTCGTTCGGCGCAATCCTCGGGATCACGGCGCCGAGCAGCGCGGCGAGTCGGCTTTCAGCGCGTCGGCCCACCGCCAGCACCTCGGCGTGCTCCAGAGCTCCACGCTTGATTCCCGCCGCCATGTTGGTCACGCAAGAGATCGCCAGCACGTGCATTCCCATGTGCCGCGCGGCAATGGCCTCCGGTACAGTCGACATCCCCACGAGATCGGCGCCGATCGCTTTGAGATAACGAATCTCCGCAGGGGTTTCATAGCTCGGCCCGGGAACTGCGGCGTAGACGCCTTGGTGGATCTCGATCCCGAGTGCTTTTGCTTCAGCTACCGCGATATCTCGAAACGATTCGGGGTACGCCTGCGACATATCGGGAAAGCGGGGCCCAAAGCGCTCGTCATTGGGGCCCGTGAGCGGATTTGTGCCCTGCAGATTGATGTGGTCGCGGATCAGAACGAGGGCGCCGGTGCCGTAACTAGAATGGATGCCGCCGGCGGCGTTGGTCAAAATTGCAGCGCGGATTCCGAGCCTCCAAAATACGCGCATCGGAAAAGCGAGTTCTTTTGCGGAATAGCCTTCATAAAGGTGCGCCCGCCCCTGCATTACGGCGACGGCAACGTCGCTGACTTTTCCGATTACGAGACGCCCGGCGTGGCCCTCGGCCGTAGACCGGGGAAAGCCCGCGATCTTTGCATAGGGAATTCGAGTGGCGCTCGCGAGGTTGTCCGCAAGACTTCCCAGGCCCGAGCCTAGGACGACGGCGAGTCTTGGCCGCAGTTTCGTCTTGGACGAGATGTATTTCGCGGCGCGCTGGGCGCGGGCGAACTCGGTGGTCCTGGCGGCGGATAGGGAGCGTGCGGGGCTCATTGCCGCGTGTGCGCCTCCGCCGCGCCGATCACTTTCCGCACGAGGGGCGAAGCAGGCGGCGCCGCCGGACCGATTTCGAAGCTGTTCTTGAGCAGAGTCATTGCCTCACCGAGACGGGAGTCGAGGTTATAGTGCACCGCGCAAAGCGTTTCGCCGGCTTTGACGGCGTCCCCTACTTTCTTTTCCAGCGTGATTCCGACAGCCGGATCCACGGCGTCCTCCTTCTTCTCGCGGCCGCTGCCGAGAATGACGCTTGCGATGCCGACCTGTTCGCAGTGGATGGAGGTAACGTAACCGGATCGCTTCGCCGTGACGCTCGCTTCATGCCGGGCCCGCGGCAGGAGGCTCGGTTCGCCCACTATCCTGGGATCGCCTCCCTGCAAGCGGATGACTTCGCGCAATGTATCACGTGCGCGCCCGGACGCAATCACCTCTGCAGCGAGTTCTTTGCCCTCCGCGACGGTTTCCGTACGCTCGCCTAGAACGAACATCCATGCCGAAAGCTCCAGACAGAGCGCGCGCACGTCGGCAGGCCCCTTGGCATTGAGGATGTCAATGCACTCTTCGACTTCGAGCGCATTGCCGACCGCGCGTCCGAGCGGCTGGTCCATATCCGTGATCAGCGCAACGACCTTCTTCCCCATGCGCACGCCCGTTTCCACCATCAATCGCGCGAGATGCTCGGCTTCCGCCTGCTCCTTCATGAACGCGCCGCTCCCGGTCTTCACGTCGAGGACCAGCGCGTCGATTCCCTCGGCGAGTTTCTTGGACATGATCGATGCGCAGATCAGGTAAGGACTTTCGATCGTCGCCGTGACGTCGCGCAATGCGTAGAATTTCTTGTCGGCGGGCGAAATTTCCGCAGTCGGCCCAATCAGCGCGCAGCCGCATCTTTCCAAGACGTCGCGAAATTCCCGCAGCGAAAGATTTACATTGAATCCGGGAATCGACTCGAGCTTGTCGAGCGTACCGCCGGTGTGACCCAGTCCGCGACCCGAGATCATCGGGACCCGGACACCTTCCGCAGCCACAACGGGGGCCACGACCAGCGATGTCTTATCGCCGACGCCGCCGGTCGAGTGCTTGTCCACTTTCGGGCCCGGGAGCCCGGAAAGCTCGAGGACCTCGCCGGAGTGAAGCATGGCGTCGGCGAGTGCGGCGAGCTCGGCGGCTGACATCCCGCGCCAGAGTACGGCCATGAGCCAGGCAGCCAGTTGGTAATCGGGAATGGTGTCACGCGTCGCGCCGCGGACGATAAAATCGATCTCTTCGCGGGAAAGTTCTCCGGCGTCGCGCTTCTTGCGAATGATGTCTACGGCGCGCATCGAGTCGTGATTGCCGCCGGAGCCCATGTCGCTCCCGGCCGGGGCGCGGCGAAACCCCGGCTGAAGTCACCGTGGAATCCGATCGCCGCATTATAGGCAGGGCACGCAGGTGCAACAAGCTGCAGCGCTGCCGCTCTGGCACAAGTGCCGGAAGTATGCTAAGAGAGCATCGTCGCCTGCTTTACGCCGCCGTTCCCGCTTCCCGGGACTGTCTAGCAGGCCGGTGGGCCCCCCAGATTGCGGAGCTGCTGTAGCGAATCGGCCGGCGAATCCATGTTTCGAGACAGGGACCGTGGCATCGGCATTGCCCGTGAAAGAAGGCTCGGTGGTCATCAGCCCGCGGGGCGTAGAGCGCCTTCGCTTGGGACACCTGTGGGTCTACCGCAGCGATGTTCGCTCCGCGCAGGCGGAAGCCGGGGCCATCGTCCGGCTCATCGACGAGCGGGGGCGCTTTCACGGACGCGCGTTCTATAGCGACAAGTCGCAGATATCCGTCCGGCTTCTCACGCGCGAGGACGTGCCGGTTGACCGCACCTTTTTTTTGGAGCGGCTTCGCCGGGCCGCCCGCTATCGGGAGCTGGTGGTTGAGAATTCGGAAGCTTGTCGGATTGTTTACAGCGAAGCGGACCTTTTGCCGTCCTTGATTGTGGACCGCTACGGCGATTACCTCGTCGTCCAGACGCTGAGCCAGGCCACGGAGCGGCTGAAAAGCCTCTTCACGGAAATTCTTCTTGAGGTCTTCTCTCCTAAGGGCGTGCTCGAACGCAACGATCCTAAGGTGCGGCTCCTTGAGGGCCTCGATCAGCGTGTCAGCGTTCTCTATGGCGGCGTGCCCCCTGAAACGCTGGTGAAGGAAAACGGCGTGACGTTCGCCTACGATCTGCCGAGCGGACAAAAGACCGGCTCCTTCTTGGACCAGCGGGAAAACCATTGGGCGGCGCGTCGCTACGCGTCGGGCGAGGTCCTCGACTGTTTTTCCTATCAAGGCGGCTTTGCACTTACGATTGCGGACAAATGCACTCGCGTCGAGGGTGTCGAAATGGCTCCCGCGGCGATCGAGGCGGCCCGCCGCAATCAGCAGTTGAACTCGATTTCGAACGTGCACTTCCGCGAAGGGAACACGTTCGATCTCCTGAAGGAGTACGACGAAGTCGGCCGACGCTTCCAGATGGTCATTCTTGATCCTCCGGCTTTTGCCAAGAACCGTGACAGCATCCCCGCCGCTCGCCGTGGGTACAAGGAGATCAACCTTCGAGCGATGAAACTCCTCGAGCCCGGCGGCTTTCTGGTCACCTGCTCCTGCTCCTACCACATCACCGAGCCTCTCTTTTTACAGATCTTGGCGGAAGCTGCCAACGACGCCCGCAGGAATATCGTAGTTTCCGAGCGAAGAACGCAGGCTCAGGACCACCCTATTCTCTTGACAATGCCGGAAACTCACTATCTTAAATGCATGATAGTTAAGGCCTTATAGAATAATTTGGTATCGAATCGGCAGGTGTCTCTCGGTGTAAAAATTAACTTGACATGATGGCACGCATATTTTATTATGTGCGTGCGCTAATGCAGTTCGAGAATCCTTGAGGAGGAAACGAAAATGAGCGCGCTTACCCGTTGGGACCCATTCCGTAACCTCACAGCGTTGCAGGACCAGATGAACCGTCTCTTTGAGACCACCTTTCCGGGTCGCCCCGATGAATCGGCGCTGACGGCCTGGTCGCCATCCGTTGATATCTATGAAACCGAGAACGAGTTGGTGTTGAAAGCCGATCTGCCGGATATCAACGAAAAGGACCTGGACGTTCGCGTCGAGAACAACATGCTCACGATCCGCGGCGAGCGGAAGTTCGAGCAGAAGGTGAAAGAAGAGAACTACCTTCGAATCGAGCGGAGCTACGGCGCGTTTAGCCGCAGCTTCAGCCTTCCGAACACGGTGAACACGGAAGCGATCAAGGCCGACTATAAGAACGGCGTGTTGACCGTGGAACTGCCGAAGAGGGCCGAATCGAAGCCGAAGCAAGTGAGGATTAGCGTGACCGGAAACCACTAAACCTGGTTCCAGCAACGAGGGGTCGGGGCAGTGAAGCAGCGCCGGCCCCCTTTTTGTCTCCCGAGGAAAGTGAGAAGATTCATACATGCTGCGATTTGACAAGCTCACGGTGAAGGCGCAAGAGGCGCTCCAGGCGGCGCAGGAAATGGGCGCGCGCTCCGGTCAGCAACTGATCGAGCCGCTGCACCTGCTCTGGGCGCTAAGCGCCCAGGGCGACGGAGTCGTGCCGCCGCTTCTCGAGAAGCTAGGCGTGTCTCCCACCGTCTTGAGCCGCGAGATCGAAAAGCAGATCGACCGCCTTCCGAAAGTTTCCGGTGCAGGTGAACAATCGCTCAGCCGGACGTCCAGCGATGTTCTCCAGCGCGCATTCGACGAAGCGCAACGCCTGAAAGACGAATACGTTTCGACCGAACACATCTTGCTCGCCATTGCCGGCGCGGACGGCGACCCGGCCGCTCAGATTTTGGTGCGCTATGGCGCGAGCCACGATGCCATCCTGCAAGCCATGGCCGCAATCCGCGGCAGCCACCGCGTGACCTCTCAGAATCCCGAAGCGACGTACCGCGCGATCGAACAGTACGCGCGCGACCTGACGGAACTGGCGCGGCGCGGCAAGCTCGATCCTGTGATCGGGCGAGACGAGGAAATCCGGCGCGTGATGCAGATTTTGGCGCGACGCACCAAGAACAATCCGGTGCTGATCGGCGAGCCCGGAGTGGGCAAGACGGCGATCGTCGAGGGCCTGGCGCAGCGAATCGTGGCCGGTGACGTTCCGGAAGTTTTGAAGCCGAAGCGCATTGTGGCGCTCGATCTCGCCTCGATGGTGGCCGGCGCGAAATACCGCGGTGAATTCGAGGACCGGCTCAAGGCCTTGCTCAAGGAAGTGACCGAGTCCGAGGGACAGGTGATTCTGTTTATCGACGAATTGCACACGCTGGTGGGCGCAGGAGCGGCGGAAGGTGCGATGGACGCCTCTAATATGCTCAAGCCGGCGCTCGCCAGGGGTGAATTGCGAGCCATCGGCGCGACCACCCTGAACGAATACCGCAAATACATCGAGAAGGATCCGGCGCTCGAGCGGCGGTTCCAACCGGTCATGATCGGCGAGCCCTCGGAGGAGGACACGATCGCCATTCTGCGCGGCCTGAAGGAGCGCTACGAGGTGCACCACGGCGTGCGCATCAAGGACGCTGCCATTGTCGCTGCAGCGATGCTTTCCCAGCGCTACATTACCGACCGCTTCCTCCCGGACAAAGCCATCGACCTGATGGACGAAGCCGCAGCCGGGCTGCGCATGGAGATCGATTCGCTGCCGACCGAGATCGACGAGATCGAACGGCGCATCCTGCAACTTGAAATCGAGAGGCAGGCGCTTCGCAAGGAATCCGACGCGCACTCGCGAGAGCGGTTGAGCGAAATTGAGAAGGATTTAGCCACTTTGCGCGAGCAGTCGAACAGCCTGAAGGCGCACTGGCAGACCGAGAAGGATGCGATCGGCCGCATCCGCAAGCAGAAGGAAGAGATCGAGCACCTGAAGGCAGAAGAACAGCGCTACGAACGCGCGGGCGATCTCTCGCGCGTGGCCGAAATCCGCTATGGCAAGCTTTCCTCCGCCGAAAAAGAACTGAAGGCTGCGCAGGACCGTCTCGCCGAACTGCAAAAGGACCACCCCATGTTGAAGGAAGAGGTGGGCGAGGAAGAGATCGCGAAAATTGTGAGCAAGTGGACCGGCATTCCGGTCGGGCGTTTGCTCGAGGGTGAGATCGAAAAGCTCGTGCACATGGAGGATCGGCTGCGCCAGCGCGTCGTGGGCCAGGATCCGGCGCTCGCGAGCGTGGCCAACGCCATCCGCCGCAGCCGTTCAGGATTGAGCGACCCTCGCCGGCCCATCGGGTCATTTTTGTTCCTCGGACCCACCGGCGTCGGCAAGACCGAACTCGCGCGGGCGCTGGCCGAATTCTTGTTCGACGACGAGCGAGCGATGGTCCGCCTCGACATGTCCGAGTACATGGAGAAGCACTCCGTGGCGAGGATTATCGGTGCGCCTCCAGGATATGTCGGATACGAAGAGGGCGGGCAATTGACCGAGCAGGTGCGCCGACGGCCGTACTCCGTTGTTCTCCTGGACGAGATCGAAAAAGCGCATCCGGACGTTTTCAATATCCTGCTGCAGATTCTCGAGGACGGCCGCCTAACCGACGGCAAGGGCCGCACGGTGGATTTCCGCAATGCGGTCGTGATCATGACGTCGAATGCCGGTTCGACGGCTATCTTCGAGCTGGCCGAAAAAGACCCGAGGAAGGCGCGCGAAGAAGCCATGGCCGCGCTGCGCCAAATCTTCCGCCCCGAATTCCTCAACCGAATTGACGACGTCGTACTGTTCCGCCCGCTCGGCAAGGATCAGATCGAGCGGATCATCGATCTGCAAATGCAGCACGTGGTGGAACTGCTCGCGGCCCGCCAAGTAACTCTGAAGCTGACGTCGGCGGCAAAGGCGCTGCTCTTCCGCGAGGGCTATGACCCAGCGTATGGCGCGCGTCCCATGAAGCGGGCTATCCAGCGCTTGATCCAGGACCCGTTGGCTCTGAAAATCCTCGACGGCGAGGTGAAGCCTGGCGATGAGGTCGCCGTCGACGCGGATGCGAAGACCGGCGAGATGAAGTTTGAGTGCGAAACCGTTAAGGCGGGCGCCGCTTGAAAAGGCGCCAAGGACATGAATCATGAGAACGCTTAAGACCACACTCCTTCTGACGGCACTGACGCTGCTGCTCCTGTTTCTGGGGCAGTCGTTTGGTGGGCGAAATGGCATGACCTTTGCGCTGGTCATCGCTATCGTCATGAACGGCACCGCATACTTTTTTTCGGACAAGATTGCGTTGAGGTCCGCCGGTGCGCAGCCGATCAGCCGGGAGCAGGCTCCGCGACTGTATGCGGTCATGGAACGCCTGGCAGCCAAGGCGAATGTGCCGATGCCGAAGCTCTACTTGATTCCGCAGCCCGCGCCCAACGCGTTTGCCACGGGACGCAACCCGAGCCATGCGTCGGTCGCTGTCACGCAGGGGTTGATGGAGCTGATGGACGACGAGGAACTCGAGGGCGTGATTGCCCATGAGGTTTCGCATGTGCGCAACTACGACATCCTGACGTCGTCGATTGCCGCGACGGTCGCGGGCGCGATCACGTGGCTCGCCTCTATGGGACGCTGGGCAATGATATTCGGAGGTATAGGAGGGCGCGATAACGAGGGCGAAGGCGGTGGACTGGCGGCCATATTGATGCTGATTCTGGCTCCGGTTGCGGCCTTGTTGCTGCAACTCGGCATTTCGCGCCAGCGCGAGTATCAGGCCGACCGTTCGGGGGCGAAAATGGTCGGGCATCCCTATGGGCTTATGCGCGCGCTCGAAAAGCTTGGCGCCTACAACAAGAAGATTCCTATGAACATATCGCCCTCTACATCGGCGCTGTGCATCGTGGCGCCTCTCAGCGCCCGGCAAATCTTCGCCGGGCTGTTCAGCACGCACCCGGCGCTCTCGGACCGTATCGCCAGACTGAGAAGTATGAGCGTTACGCGTTGATCTGGCGCGACTCCTTCACGCACGGCTCGATCTGACCCAGTGAAACGGCGGAAGCCACTTTTAAGCGCTTACGACCGTATTGTGGTTCTGTGGCGCCTACCACGCAGAAAGCAGTGACGTCGCGTAAAAATTGCAGGGTTTGCCTCCACGGTCCGCGCGGCCCGTTCTGCAAGACTCCACCTAACTCTTTTAAATAGATGCACTTATACCAAACGCACCGCTGCGCGGCATTTGGCGCTGCTCTTGCTCCTACCCATGCCAGCAAGGGGTTTCCACGGAGGTAACGAGAATGTTCGACGAAAAGGAGCAATCAGTGACAACGGAAACGGGCACGCCGCGATGGTTCGGAATTGCCACGGTGGTGCTGGGCGTGGTTTCGCTGGCAGCCTTGGGTGTGGGCTGGACAGCGTCGAACCGGTCGGCAGCGCTTCAACAGACCCTGTCGACACAAACGCAACAGTTTAAGCAGAGCGACGACATCTTGAATCAGCGCCTGGCGAAGGCCGAGGACACCAACGCGCAGCTCCAGGGCGAGTTGAGCGTCGTGACCGACAAGATGAAGCTGACCCAAGGCGAGCTAACCCGAGCTCGCGCCCAGGCCAGAAAGATCAAGGAAGAGGACGCTAAGCAATTGGCTGACCTGCAGAACAACATGAACGGCCAGCTGGCCACAAAGGCCAACGTCGATGACGTCAACAAGCTGGGCACGGACGTCACCGGTGTTCGGAGCGACCTCGAAGCCACGAAGAGCAGTCTGAACATGACGCGCGGTGAGTTCGGCACGCTGATCGCGAAGAACCACGACGAGGTGGAAGAACTCCGTCGCCTGGGCGAGCGCGATTATTACGAGTTCACCATCGATAAGAAGCACCAGCGGGAGAAGGTGGGCGATCTGATGGTCGAACTTCGCAGTGTGAACCCGAAAAAGAATCTCTACACTGTGGCCATCTACGTGGACGACGCTCGCTACGAGAAGAAGAATCGCTCCGCAAACGAGCCGATTTACTTCTTCACGCACGGCAGCCGCGCGCCGGTGGAGTTCACCGTCAACCGCGTGGGCAAGAACAATATCTCGGGGTACATGAGCGTGCCGAAGACGAACGCTACGCACGCGCAAACTTCGGGCAACTAACTGGCAGGGCTTGCCGCCACTCCTGGCGGGGCCGGCAGCAGGCGAAAATAGAGGGGCGTTCGCCGTGGCGGGCGCCCTCTCTTTTTTGCGGGATCTTATTCGGCCTTGCGCATGGCTCGCATCTTGCGGCGCAAAAACTTTTTGGCGAGGGCGGGGAGCTTTTCGTGCGGGATTTGTCCCTGTTCGTAGAGTTTCATCTTCGCCTTGGCCACTTTGCGGCGGCGGCGCTGCCGCTTTTGCGCAACGTAACGCTTTTCGTGTGCCATCCCATTTCCTCCGAATTCAACGACAATCGATTGTAGCGGACTAGCAAC
>DATLWP010000445.1:0-8634 GCA_035576265.1 Candidatus Polarisedimenticolia bacterium | reverse complement strand
GCCTCTGCCGCGCCCCGTAGGTCCGTCCGCCGGCCTACACAGGCCAGCACGGCCGCTTTCTCCCGGGACTCGCAGCACCCCGTAAAAAGTCTAGATGCTGCGTCCGCGCGGAGTCCAATCGAAACTGCTGATGGTGAATATAGCAGGCGATTCGCACAGGCGCACCGAGCGAACGGCAGGCCCCAGAAGCCCCACCATCTGGCTCAGTTGCCGCGTGCGAGTGCCAGTGCGATAATGGGCCGAGTCACGCAGGCTGCAAAGCGGCCGGGAGTGCGAAGGGGGTTTTTATGGCACTGAGGGACGCATGGATCGAGAAACGTGCCGCAGCAATGAACGGGGGCGGTAGGAACTTTTCCCAGATGCACCTCGCGCGCCTGGGCGTCGTCACGGAAGAGATGGAGTACGTGGCGAAACGCGAAAAGCTCGCGCCGGAATTCGTGCGCAGTGAAGTGGCGCGCGGACGCGCGATCATTCCCGCCAACATTCACCATCGCAACCTTGAGCCGATGGGCATCGGCGTCGCCTTCTGCTGCAAAATCAACGCCAATATCGGCAACTCCGCGACGACCTCGAATATCGGCGATGAGTTGGAAAAGCTCCATCGCGCCGTGCATTACGGCTCGGACACGGTGATGGACCTTTCGACGGGCGGCGATATCGCGGCCATTCGCAAAGCGATCATTGAGGCCTCGCCCGTACCGATCGGAACCGTGCCGATCTATGAAGCACTGTCGCGGGTGCGCCGCGCCGAAGACCTTACGGCCCAGATCATGCTGGAAGTGATCGAAGAACAAGCCGAGCAGGGCGTCGACTACATGACGATCCACGCCGGAGTGCTGCGGGAATTCCTGCCGCTGGTGCGCAATCGCATCACGGGAATCGTGAGCCGCGGGGGCGCGCTTCTCGCGCAGTGGATGAGCTTTCACAAAGCGGAGAATTTTCTCTACGAGAATTTCGACGCGATCTGCAAGATTTTTCAGAAGCACGACGTGAGCTTTTCGCTGGGCGACGGGCTGCGCCCCGGCTGCCTGGCCGACGCGAGTGACAAAGCGCAATTCGAGGAACTGCGCGTACTGGGCGAACTGACCAAGAAGGCCTGGGAATACGACGTGCAGGTAATGATTGAAGGGCCGGGCCACATCCCGCTCGACCAGATCGAGTTGCAGGTGAAAAAAGAGCAGGAAATGTGCTTTGAGGCGCCGTTTTATACCCTCGGGCCGCTGGTGACAGACATCGCGCCCGGCTACGACCACATCACGAGCGCCATCGGCGCGGCGATGATCGGATGGCACGGGGCTTCGATGCTATGTTACGTCACTCCCAAAGAACATTTGGGACTGCCGAACGCGGACGACGTCCGCCAGGGCGTGATCGCGTACAAGATCGCGGCGCATGCGGCCGACGTGGCCCGGCACCGCCCCGGCGCGCGCGACCGGGACGACGCGATCAGCTACGCACGTTTCCTCTTCGATTGGGACAAGCAGTTCCAGCTCTCGCTCGATCCGGAGACAGCCCGCGCCATGCACGATGAGACGTTGCCGGACGACTTCTACAAGGAGGCGAAATTCTGCTCGATGTGCGGGCCGAAATTCTGCTCGATGAACGCGACGCAGATCGCGGACATCTATCAGGGGCTCGACCAGAAGGAGCGCGAGCAGAAGTTTGTCCAACTTCTCGCCAAAGTGACGGACGAGCCAGTCTCGTCCAAGGTCGACGAACTGCCAGTACGGCAGCCGACCAGCTAACAAAATGGGCAGGCCAAAAGGAGCAAAAAATGGGGTATGTGCGCGCGGCGCATAAGGACGACGTTCCGCCGGGTAAGGTCCGCGAGGTTGAAGTTGGTGGTAAGAGGATAGGGCTGGCCAATGTATCCGGTAAGCTCTGTGCATTCAACAATATATGTGTACACCAGGGAGGTCCGCTCGGTGACGGCGACCTCGTTGGTCGGGTGGTGATCTGCCCATGGCACAGCTGGGAATACGACGTCACCACCGGGAAGTTGGTGGGAAACTCCGAGGTGGGAGTCGAAACCTACCCGGTTGAGGTGAGGGACGACGAAGTCTTTGTGGACGTCGGATAGGGGACTCCCATAAACCCTGCCGTTTCAGTTTCGTAAAGGCCTGCGCGAATTTCGGACACAAGGCTTCCCTTTCTTGCGCACTTACGTGTATAGTGCGCG
The DNA here is from genome assembly GCA_035576265.1 of Candidatus Polarisedimenticolia bacterium. Taxonomy (GTDB): domain Bacteria; phylum Acidobacteriota; class Terriglobia; order Acidiferrales; family UBA7541; genus Palsa-295. Next base: position 6,455 of record DATLWP010000445.1, on the reverse strand, counting down.
GGCACTATTTTTTCACGAATGACGCAACCGTCCCCCCAACCCAGACGCTGGCTCTTAGCGGTCGACCCGCGCGTCTACCACTGGGATACTCTTTTCGTGAAGGGAAAAGAGATGTGGCGGCACGCCGGGAGCAAACCCGACGCGCTACGCCAACTCAAGCAGGTCCACAAAGGCGACCGCGCGCTCTGCTACCACGGCAAACCGGAGCACTCGGTGTACGCGCTGGCGGAAGTCAGCCGCGATCCGTACGCCGATCCACACGATCGCGACGGCAAGAAGCTGGTGATGGACTTGCGCGCGATCGAGCGGCTGCCCCGGCATGTGACTCTCGCCGAGATGCGCGAGAATCGCCTGCTGCGCAAGATCAAGTTCCTCAAGAACACCCGCCTGACGATCTGCCCGATCAGCAATGAAGAATATGCGGAAATTTTGCGCATGGCGGGAATCACGGCCTCCCCTGGAATCCCGCTGCCGTGACCCTATTCTCCCCTGCCGCGGGAGCCGCAATGGAGGGTCAGATTCGAGAACCCGAAAACCGCGGGAAAGTGCCCGCGGGAAGCGCCGGCACGCGGAAGCCGACGGCCATCAGGAGAGTGACGGGAGCGCCGTTTAGCGGCGAGATTGAAAACGCGTAAGTTCCTGCGGATAGCGGGGCGAAACATCCTCGCGATCCTCGTCCTAGTCGGCTCCCTCCTCGCTTTTTCCAGCTAGCGCTACTCGCGCGAAATGGCGATCGACTCAAACCGCGGCGTGAACGAGTCTGGCTACGTGCGCATCGGCGGCCTCGACCAGTGGGTTCAGATCCGCGGCCCCGAACCGACCGGATCGTCGCGTCGCCGCGATTTCCGCCGCCCCTAACGCGAAATCAGAGCGTTTTTCCCGCACCCTCGTCGAACACGGAAACAAGAAAACGAAAAGCGCATAGAATAGCGGCAGCGAGGGGGCGCCTCTCTATGCGGAAGAAGAAAGCGATTGCGCTGGCCGCGCTGATCACCGTCGCGGCGGTCGCTCTGGCGAAGGGCCGTCAGGCTTCGACGCAGCGTGCCACGGCGACCGGCACCGTCGCGCAGTTGGCAGGCATTGCGGCGGGCCGAACGCGCGTCATCGACATGACCTACACCATTAACGGCAAATTGCCGGCGTGGCCGGGCGACAATCGGACGTTCGAGGCGCAGGTGGTCGCCACGCCGCAAAAGGAAGGCTATTTCGCGCGCAGCTTCTGGATGCTCGAGCACTACGGCACGCACCTCGATGCCCCGGCACATTTCCCGCCGGGGAAAACGACGCTCGATCAGCTCCCTGTCTCGCATTTCTTCGGCCCGGCGGTCGTGATTGACGTTCGCGCGGAGGCCGCGAAGAACGCCGATTACCGGCTAACCAGCGCTCGCGTCAAAAAGTGGGAAGCCGCGCATGGCCGGATTCCGGCGGGAGCGATCGTGCTGCTGCGCACGGGCTGGGCCTCGCGCTGGCCGGATCAGGGACGGTATCGCAACATGGATGCACAAGGCGCGATGCACTTCCCCGGATTTTCGGTCGACGGGGCCAAACTGTTGATCGCGCGCGGGGCTGTCGGACTTGGAATCGACACGCTCAGTGTTGATTACGGACCGTCGAAGGATTTCGAGGTTCACCGCGTGGACTTGCCTGCAGGTCTTTACAACCTCGAGAATCTCGCGAATCTTGACCAATTGCCCGAGATCGGCGCATATCTGATCGTCGCGCCGATCAAGATCGAGGGCGGCTCGGGAGGACCGGTTCGCGTCTTTGCGATTCTGCCCGACCAGAAGTGAAGCGTTTGCAGGTGCGCTGCGTATTCGGAGGAATGCGTCATGCCCGAATTACCCGAGGTTGAAACCGTCGCGCGCGGCCTGCAGGCTGTCCTGCCGGGCAGACGCATCGTCGCAGTGCGCCTGGGCAAGACGGATTTTATCGAGGATCCCGCCGCCATCGCGCGCGAGCTGCCGGGCTGCCGGATTCGCGTCGTGCGGCGGCACGGAAAGTTCCTGGTCCTGGACCTCGAACCTTCAGATGGAACCGCAGCAAGCTCCTCGCTTCTGATTCATCTGGGCATGACGGGACAGATCGTGGTGTGCTCTGCGGAGGCGCCCGTTGCGCGCCACACGCACGCATTCTTCTCGCTCGACGATGGCCGGGAAATGCGCTACACGGATATCCGCCGCTTCGGCAGGATGCGAATTCTTTCCGACGGCACGCAGGACGAAGTCCTTGGCCGTCTCGGCTTCGATCCATTGGAGGCGAGCGAGGATGAACTTCGCGAAACAATCCGCTCTCGCCGCGCCAGGATCAAGGCGCTGCTCCTCGATCAGCACGTCTTCCGAGGAATGGGAAACATCTACACGGATGAAAGCCTATGGCGCGCACGCATTCACCCCATGCGCCTCGGCGCATATCTGAAGGACGCCGAACTCCGCCGCTTATACAAGGCCGTGCGCGCAGTTCTGACGGAGGCGATTCGCTTTCGGGGATCGTCCGTGTCCGATTACGTGGACTCCGAAGGACGCCGAGGGGAATTTCAACAACGGCACCGCGTCTATCAGCGCGAGGGCAAGAAATGCTTCCGCTGCGGCGCGCTCATCCGCCGCGCCATCGTCGCAGGGCGCAGCAGCTACTTTTGCCCTCGCTGCCAGCCCCCGCCGCGCATTCAGCGCCGCACACCCCGAAAGTAGACGAACCACAGTCGTCCGTCCGTGAAAGCCAATACATTCCAGCGACATTTCGGCGCGGGGGCTGCTTCTAGGGCGTCGAGCGTTCGACGGGCGAGGGCATATACAGGCCCGCTTCGGCGGGGAGCCCGGCGCGCTCGAATTGGATGGTGGTATGGGTGATATGAAAATCGCGCGCGAGCACTTCCCGAATGTCAGCAAGGATTTTCTCGCTCTCTTCCATGTGCATGTCCGGAATGCGAACGTGGCAGGAAAGCGCGTGGAGATCCGTGCCGAGCGTCCAGATGTGGATGTCGTGGGCTTCCTGAACGCTTTCGACGCGCAGAATCGCAGCGGCCACGTCTGCAAGGCGGATATTGCGAGGCAGACCCTCGAGAAGGATGTGGCCGCTTTCGCGTAGTATCCCCGCACCGGACCAAAGAACCATCACGCCGATCCCGATGCCAAGAACCGGGTCGACCCAACTTGCGCCGGTAAACCGAATGGCAAGCGCTCCCGCGAAGATCGCGATATTCGAGAGCGCGTCGCCTAGGTTGTGCACCCAGACGGTGCGGACGTTCAAGTCCTTGCGCCCGCGATGCACTGCGAGCGTGATGCCGCCGTTAATTGCGAGAGCGAAGACCGATGCCCACAACATGATCGTGGCGTGGACTTCGACGGGGCTTCGCAGGCGATCAATGGACTCGCCGATCAACGCAAGTGCTACGAGCGCGAGAAGCATCGCGTTGACGAACGCCGCGAGGATTCCCGCGCGATGGTATCCGAACGTCTTCTCGTGCGTGGGCGGGCGAACGGCCCAACGCATCGCCAGCCAAGAGATCACGAGCGTGGGCACGTCGGTGAGATTGTGGACGGCGTCGCTCACCAGCGCGATGGAATGGCCTGCATAGCCGGCGCCCAATTCGACGAGGACCAGAACCAGCGAGGCAGCAACGCTCCCTCCCAGAATGCCGGTCGCACCTTCGCCCAGACCATGCGCATGTGGTTGCGAGCCGCGGTCATCGCCATGGCCCGCGCGATCGTGCAGGTGGGCGTGCATGGGCTGAATTCTACTCGCGGACGGTCATCCGTAAAAATATCTTTGCGCCGCGAGAACACTTTGGGCCAATAAGCCGGATCAGGGACGAAAATGTGGATTGATTGTTTGAGGGCCGCGGGCAAAACTCAATTGACTTCCCTCGCGGAGGCCACCTACGATGAAATCGGCGACTGGTTCCGGAGCATCCAGAGACGCGTTTGGCGTGCGCGTCGCGATTCGCCCAGTCATGACGCAAAAAAGTGCCAAGCTGGTCTTCTGGGGAGTGCGCGGCTCGACGCCGACGCTGGAGCGCGATGCGTGGCGCTATGGCGGGAATACGCCCTGCATCGAGGTGAGCGGTCCGGACGGCGCACGCTTCATCCTCGACTGCGGCAGCGGCCTGCGGATGTTCGGCAAGGCCCTGCGCATGATGAACAGCCGCTGGGCGGAGGAGCAATCCGAAGGGGGAATCGAAGCCCACGTCCTCGTAACCCACTACCACTGGGACCACATACAGGGCATCCCGTTCTTTCATCCATTCTTCCAGGCGCAGAACCGCTTCCATTTCTACAGCTTTCAATCGAAATATCTCGGGCGCAACAGCCTGCGCCAAGTGTTCGAAGCGCAGGTCGCCAGTCCTTACTTTCCCGTGGATTTGAGCACCATGACGGCGTCGCGCCTCTTTCGCGAGGTAGGCGGCGGCGAAAAGTGGGAGATACAGGGAACGCAAATCACGACCGCCTGGCTGAACCACCCGCAAGCTTGCCTGGGCTACCGGCTCGACACGCCCGTCGGCTCGATTGTCTACGCCACGGACAACGAGCCCGGCGTGGCGGAATTCGACAACAATTTGCGCGAACTCGCCCAGGGGGCGGACGTGCTGATCTACGACGCGCAATACTCGCCGGAGCAACTCGCGTCCACGCGGAAAGGATGGGGCCACTCAAGTTGGCTCGAAGGAGTGAAAATCGCGCGCGAATCCAAAGCCCGAAATTTAGTGCTCTTCCACCACGATCCCGATTCGTCGAGCCGCATCGTGGACGGGTTTCTATCGGCCGCGCGCCTGGAATTTCCGGCCACGTGGGCGGCTATGGAAGGGATGTCGATGACGTTGAGCGAGCGGGGAGTGGATGTGGTCTTGCCGAAGTCCCGGCTGGGCCAGCGCCGCCGCTTGCGTTACGCGGCGACCGTCACCGGCGAGTCCGAGGATGGCGAGCGGTTCCAAGAGACAGCAACGGTGCGGGACCTGAGTCTGCAAGGCGCCTATCTGTCCTTGAACAGGCGGCCGCGCCTGCAATCGGAGTTGCGTGTGGTGATCGAGACAGGCGGACAACAAGAGCGATCAGGGCTACTATCGCTCCGTGCGACCGTCGTTCACTGCGAGCCCGGCCGCGAGAAGAACCAAAACGGAGTCGGCGTCGTTTTCGTGGAAGACGCCGAGATGGACCCGCCGCGCGACTGACCGATCATCAAGCACAGCGATCAGTCCGCAGACCGACACGCCGACCGGAGCATTGCCGAGCTGAAACCGTTCTAGAGCGAACTCGGCAGCGCGGCTCGCGCCGATCAGCTGCCGATGTCTTCGAGAGCGGAGATTTGAGCTTCGATATCCGCCAGCGCGCGACTGAGATGATCGGTGTAGCGCTGATTCTGGCTTTCCTGCATGTCTTTTTTTACGCGCGCGCGCGAAAGAAGCAGCACTTCCCTGCGACGATGAACTTCAAACTGCGCCGGCGTCAACGGCGTCTTGTTCCTTCCCCGAGTAATCGTTTTAGAATCCTCCACCTGAGATTCAACCGATTTACTTTCCCACCCTTTCGCCATGTATAGATTTTATGGCATGTGGCCCTATTTTGGCATCATGATTTTCGCTGGTTTGCCTTCGGTAACGGCCGCTCGCGACCTCGATTCCACTCGGCGATCCGTTCGCAGGAGCCGTCACGTTTTGAGTCCCGACATCTTCGCCAAAACCTCAAACACGACGGCGAAGTCTTCCCCGGCCAGCCCTACGGCCCGGGCCGCCGTGAGAAATTCGTTGCTGACCGCCGTTGTCGGCAGGGGGACATTGAGCTGGCGGCCCAGCTCGAGCGCCAGCAGCATATCTTTCTGCATCATATTGACGTTGAACCATGCTTCTTTCGGCAATCGCAGGACGAAAGGGCCCCGGTATTGGATCATGGGCGAAGCCACGGCACTGTGGACGAGCACGTCCACGGCGACTTCACGGGCGATGCCACTTTTCTCCGCAAGCAAGACACCTTCCGAGAAAGCGAGCATTTGAACGGCAAGACTCAGATTTGTGGCAATCTTCATTACCAGCGCAAGACCATTGTCGCCGACGTAGGTCACCTTGGGACCGATGTCATAGAGAACCGTCTTCACCCGTTCGAATGTCTCCCGACGGCCACCAACCATGACGGACAATTTTCCCTCCTGCAGGGTGATTACGCTGCCAGAGACCGGCGCGTCGAGCATTTCGGCGCCCTTCTCGCGCACTCTGAGTGCTAACTGCCGACTAAAGGCGGGACTGATCGTGCTCATGTCGACGAGAATCTTGCCCGGGGCCAGGCCAGCCAGGATTCCGTCCGGTCCCTCGGCGATCATCTCCAGTGCGGCGGAATCCGTTACCATAGAAAACGTGACATCGGCCGCTGCGGCCACCGCGCGTGGCGAATCTACCCACTTCATGCCCTTCTGTATGACCCTTTCGGCCTTCCAACGCGTGCGGTTGTAACCGGTAACGGTGTGGCCCT
>DATLWP010000444.1:0-5362 GCA_035576265.1 Candidatus Polarisedimenticolia bacterium | reverse complement strand
CTAGTCAAACTTTCGCAGGGTTTCGGCCATGTTTTGGAGACGTTCGTCTGCGCGCGCGAAGACGGTGCCGGGCTCAAACTTATTCGAGGAGTTGCGCTTGCCCGCGCGCATTCCGGTGAGAATTTCGATGCCCTGTTCAATCGTTGCGACCGGATAGATGTGGAATAGGCCCCTCGCCACAGCTTCGATCACTTCGTCTCGCAGCATCAGGTCCTCGACGTTTTCCGCAGGGATGAGCACGCCCTGCTTGCCTGTGAGACCTTTCAGTTTGCAGATGTCGTAAAAACCTTCGATCTTCTGATTCACGCCGCCGATCGGCTGGATATCACCCTGCTGATTGACGGAGCCGGTCACGGCCAACTCCTGGCGGATCGGAGCGTCGGCGAGCGCCGAGAGTAGCGAGTAAATCTCGGTGGAGCTGGCGCTGTCGCCGTCCACGCCGGAATAGGACTGTTCGAAGCAGACGCTGGCCGAAAGCGAGAGGGGCTTGTTTTGCGCGAATGTCCGCCGCAGGTAGCCCCCGATGATCTGCACGCCCTTATCGTGGAATCGTCCGCTCAGATTCGATTCGCGCTCGATATTGATGATGCCGATCTTCCCGAGCGCCACCGAGGCCGTAATGCGCACGGGCTTGCCGAAGGCATAGCCTCCGATTTCGAGAACGCTCAATCCATTCACCTGCCCCACGCGCTCGCCCGTCGTGTCGATGAACAGCAGGTTTTGCTCCACCATCTCGCGGATCTTTGTTTCCGTCAGATTGTGCCGGTCATTCTTGGCCTCGAGGGCGAGGCGCACGTGCTCGGCGGTGATGATATCGCTCCCGGCATGGTGCGCTATGTAGCAAGATTCCCGGCCGAGATCGGCGAGATCGAAGAATCGCGTGGTGATCTTGCCCCGGCGTCCCGCCTGGCGCACGCCGTGCTCTAGGATCTTCGCAACCGCACTGCGGTCGAAGGGCAGAAGTTTCTCGTCGTCGCATAGTTTCCGGAGGCGTCCGGCATACTGGCGGATGATTTCCTCGCTCCAGCTCATTTCCTCGTCGAATTCCACCCGGACTTTGAAAATCTTCTTGAAATCGTCTTCGTGCTGGTACAAGAGCTCGTATAAGTCCCGGTCGCCGATCAAAACCACCTTCACATGCACATCGATTGGCTCGGGCTTTAGCGCCGCCGCGCTGAAAGGAAAAAACATATCGACGGGCTGGATTTCGAGCTTCCCGTGGTTCAGCGTGCGCTTGAGCGTGCGCCAGACGCCGGTTTCCGTCAGCGCGTCGAGCGCATACATCACAAGAAACCCGCCATCGGCGCGCAGCAGCGATCCGCCGCGCAGATCCATGAAGTCCGAGTTCCATGCGCCGCGCGCGTCGTAACTGCGATGGACGGTGCCGAATAAATTCGCGTAGGTAGGAATCGTCTCGAAGATCACCGGACACTTTTCGTTCTGGGCATGGGCCAAAATCACGTTCACGCCGTAAACGCGGAAGGGATCGCGGTCCATCCGTTCTAGGCGCGGGCTGGCGGCCACTTCAGAAGGCGGCTGACCTTCTTCCCCGTCGCGCTCCTTGAACGGATCGAGATTGTCGAGGATATGGTGGCGCACTTCTTCAAGATATTCGGCGATCGCCGGACTCGGATATTTCTCCTTAAGCTCCTCAATCACGCCGTCCACAAGAACGGACGCCGCCTCCTGTTCGAGGTAGCTCATCTCGCTGGCCAATTCCCGCGAAAGTAAGAGCGTCCTGCGATAGACGATGGTGAATTCCTGCCGGAACTGGTCGTATTTTCGCTCCAGTTCTTCCGCTGCGGTATTTTCCAGTTTCCCTTCCTGCACCATCTTGGGGATTTCCTCGATCGGCACCATCTGGCCCTCGAGGACAGGAAAGATTTCCGGCAGAGCCACGGCACCCACCTGCATCCGGCCGAGCGCGAACTGATCCCGTGCGATCCGCCGGGTAAAATCGTCCATCAATTCCTTCTCGCGTTGCGTATAGCGCTCGACGATCCGCGTCTTCTGCCGCTGGAACGGTTCCCCCTCGAAGACTTGAGGGATGCGCCGGCGCAGGAAATCGATCCCCGACTCGACCTCCTTCTTGAAAACGTTTGCCTGGCCGCGCGGCAGCGTGAGTAGCCGCGGCCGGTCCGCGTTCTTGAAGTTGTTGACGTAGCAGCGGTCCGGCGCAGCTTCGCTCTGCGACCGCATCTCCTCGATCAGGCGCACCATCATGCCTCCCCGGCTCATCCCGGAGAGGCCGCACACGAAGAGGTTGTACCCGGACGCCGTCATCTCGACGCCCATACGGAGCGCCCGAAGAGCGCGTTCCTGCCCGAAATCGCCCGACACGGGCGCGATCTCGGCGGTCGTCTCGAAGGGAATGCGTTCAGGGCTGCAGCGCCAGCGGAGCTTTTCCGGAGGAAGGCTCGCGTGTCGCGGCTTTGAGTTTTTGGTTATTTGCCGTTTCATCGACTTCACTCTTCCGACGGGCGCTACTCTAGCACGGCGCCCGCTTCCTTCCCACTCGCGTCGGGCGTGGTGTTTCCAGCGTGCGCACGCGGAACATACAGTTCAAGAAGACTGGCAGTCGTCGCCACCACGATTGGCCCGAGCACGGCGCCCAGCAACCCGAACACGCTGATTCCCCCGAGTACGCTGATGAAGACCAGCAGCCCGCTCATTTCCGCTCGCCCACTGATAAACCACGGCCTGACGAAATTGTCCACCATCCCTACGATGATGGCGCAGAATGCCGCGAAAAGAATTCCGCGCAAGAGGTGCCCTTCCAGAATAAGGCTGATCGAAGCCGGAACCCAGATCAGCGCGGAACCGAAAACGGGAACCAGCGAGAGGAATCCCATCATCACGCCCCAAAAAATGGGAGCTCCGATACCGGCCACCGCGAGCGCCAAACCGCCCAGCGCGCCGTGCACGGTGGCCGCTATAAAGCTGGAAGTGACGCTTGCGAAAATCAATTCCCGCGCGTCACGAAGCATGCGGTCGCGCTGCGATACCTCGAACGGCAACACCTCGCGCAGCCGCACCATGATCGAATCGCCGTCGCGATAAAGATAGTACATAGCCAGGATCGTCACGCCGAGATTAAACAGAAGTCCGGCAGCGTGCCGGAGAACCGTTCCGAGCCGCCCGGCCACAAATTGCGCGGCCCGCTCTCCGTATTGGCGGAGCGATGCCGACAGGTCCACCGAACTCAGCTCCGGGAATCGCTCCTGCGTGTGCTCCCACAAACGATTCACCCAAGCAAAGTGCCCACCCGCTGTCTGTAGCTGAATCGACTGCAATGCTTCGACGCCCTGCCGGACGAAGACCAGCATCACCAGCATGGCCGGCACGATCAGAACGAGCGTCGCCCCGATCGTGCTCACCGTCGCTGCCGTGCCCCGCCCCCACCGCCGCGCCAGCCACTCGTACGCCGGATAGGAAACCACCACCAGAACCGCCGCCCACGCCAGCGCCACAAGAAAGGGAGCGAACACGCGGTAGACCAAATAGGCCAGCACGATGATGATGCCGTAAAATAACGCGCCGCCCAATCGTTTCTGCTCGCTCAGTTCCGCAGTCAAGTGGCCTCGCTTCGGGTACTCCGATAATTCAACAGATAGTTGCAAACCAAGGGTTTGTCAACTGTGGCGCCCGCCGCGCCCGACGCCCCTGAATGCTATAATCCGGCCAGGTTCTTACCCTGGATTCAGCATGTCAAACTCTGCCTGCCAGCACAAACGCACGCGTCTCGTCGCCCAAGACAAGGACGCGCAATATGTGGAATGCTTGGACTGCGGCGAAATTCTCGAAGCCGGGGAACTCGAACAGAACGAAGGCACGGGCTTCGACGAATCGCTCTCCGACGCTTGAAACGCGCTGGAGAAAGATGCCTTTCCCCGTCAAGGTTCCCCGGCGTACAATCCGCGCAGGGTCTGTTTTTTAGGGAGGCGGCCATGCGAACGCATTTATGGGTTCTTTTGATCGTGCCGTTTTTCGGATTTCCCACCGGGGCTCGGCAAGCCCAAAAGCCCGCCGGCGCCGCGGCGGCCGCAGAATACGAGATCCCCGCCGAAGCCGCGAAGCGAACGAATCCGGTCAAGGCGGACGAGACTTCCATCGCCGCAGGCAAGAAAAGGTTTGGCTTCGATTGTGCGATGTGTCATGGCACGGACGGCGACGGCCATGGCGAACTCGCAACCAGCGCCAAACTGAAAGTCCCTGACTACCGCGATCCTACCACGCTCGGTGACAGAACAGACGGCGAGCTCTTCTACATCATCCAGCACGGAAAGGGCGACATGCCTAAGGAAGGGGACCGCGCCAAGGCGGAAGACCTCTGGAACTTGGTCAACTACGTGCGGTACCTTGCGAAAAAAGGCACGCCCGCGAAAGAAGAACGGCCCACACCGTAACTGCGGCGTTTCGGCGGTTCGGTTTTGTCGATAACGACCGCACTTTGTTCTCTGGGGCGAGCTGCGGTGAGTGCGCTTGCTTCGCGTCAATCGCAAGGGCCAACCGTTTAGATTGCGGGTTCGCCAGACCGGAGAGAATCAAGGGCGCGATGTGTCGCTGCGAGCTGCGTTCTTTGCCTCCGGGCTCGGGACCATCCGCGGGTAGTCTTCAGATCATTCAGCGCAGCGGGATTCGATGAATCGCTTTCGCAAGCGCGTCCCATTGCGGCGAGCGAGAACCGGGCGCCACGCGAGGTTCCTACCATGATCCTGGAAACGGAGCGCCTGATCTTGCGGAACTGGCGGGAGTCCGATGTCGACTGCTACATGGCCTTGGCCCACGACATCGGCTACAACTGTTTTTCACCGCCAGGCGCGTATCTGGTTCACGATGCAGAAGGGGCAAGACGCCAGATTCGAAGGCGAATGGCGCTCTTCGAGCAGCGGCAAATGGCGAAATTCCCGATTTTTCTGCGAGATACGGGCGAATTCATCGGCACGTACGGACTGGAACCGGCCGAGGTCGAGGGGCAGAGCGAAATCGAGCTGGGCTATCGGCTATGCCTGAAATATTGGGGCTCCGGATATGCGACGGAAGCCGCAACGGCGGTGCTTCGGTACGGCTTCGGCGATTTGAACCTCAGGAAGATTGTCGCCTTCACGGTGCAGCAGAATCGTGCGTCTGTGAAGATTCTTCAAAAGCTGGGATTTCGATACGAGCGCGAATTCCTGCATGCCGGGTTGCCGCACCGTCTTTATGAAACGACTCGCGCGCGGTTTGCAACATGAAGTGCCGCTGGCTGTGGCGCCCATGTTTCTGACCTGCTCTACCTCCAACGATGTGAAAATTGCTGCCGATCTCCAATAACCCGCTGGGATTGTAGCCGCCGCACCCTACGGAAATTCCCATTTTGGGA
>DATLWP010000443.1:0-5158 GCA_035576265.1 Candidatus Polarisedimenticolia bacterium | reverse complement strand
GAGGAGATGCTATTTCCGCGCCTCCTGTCGCGACGCATGCGAAACCGCCCGGTGCCAAGCGCTCGAAATCGGGCGATAAGCCGTCTTCTGGAAAGCAGAGCAGGGCCATCGACTCGCTCGCTGTTCTTCCGCTGGAAAACGCCACCGGTGATCCTGAAACCGATTATCTGAGCGATGGCATCGCCGAAACGCTGATCAACACACTCGCGCAGCTCCGCAAGATTCGCGTCGTGCCTCGCACTATCGCGTTCCGCTATCGCGGCCCGGCCGTTGACCCTCTCACCGCGGGACGCGAGTTAGGCGTGCGCGCCGTTCTCGCCGGTCGCTTGCTGCAGCGCGGCGATGATTTGATTCTCTCGGTTGAGCTGGTCGATGTCGATCGCCAGGCGCAACTGTGGGGCACGCGCTATAACCGCAAAATGACTGACCTGCTCACTCTACAGGAAGAGCTGGCCAACGAGATCTCGGAAAAACTGCGTCTGCAACTCACCGGCGAGGAAAAGAAAAAGCTCCGCAAGCGCCCCACCCAAGACAACGAAGCTTTCCGCCTCGTTGTCGAAGCCCGCCACAACGTGTACAAGATGTACCCGGAAGCCGTGAACCGTGGCCTTATCCTCGCCCAGAGGGCCATTGAGCTCGATCCCACGTCTGCGCTCGCGCATGCAACGCTGGGCGCGGCATACTACCAGCAAGGTGTCGCGGGTTACGCGCCCATAGCGGAAGCCAGCGCTCGCGCCATACGGGCCGCGCGCAAAGCTCTCGAGTTGGACGACAGTCTGCCCGACGCGCACCTCAGCCTGGGCTCGAGCCTCTTTTACTCTTGGGACTTTGAATCCGGCCAACGGGAAGTAGAGCGGGCCCTGGAGCTCAGCCCCGATTTGGCTCCCGCGTGGCAGGTGCTTGCGTTTAACGAAATGGCCTGTGGGCGCTTCGAGGAGGCCATAAAGGCGGCACAGCGCAACCTCGAACTCCAACCCCTCTCCGATAGCGCTGAATTCAATACGGGAGCGGCCTATTTCTGTGCTGGGCAGTTCGAAGAGGCTATCAAGCACCTGCGGAGAAGCTCGGAGATCGACCCTCAAAACGGGCAGGCTCTCGCCCTGCTCTCTCTGGCTCATGCGTGGGCGGGCCAGCCTGCGGAGGCTGCCAGACGGGGCAAGGAAGCGATTTCGCTCGCCCCGGACGTGGCCATGATACCGGGGCACGTCGGGAGCGCTTACGCCAAGCTGGGCAGAACCGATGAGGCGCGCCAAATTCTTCAGCAGGCTGAAAAGTCCTGGAAGCCGGACGGCCAGTCGTCGATCTGGGTAGCGACCATCTATGCGGGCCTCGGTGAGAAGGACGCTGCGTTCGACTGGCTCGAGAAAGCGTTTCAAGAACACACCCAGTTCCTTGTCTTCCTCAAATTCCATCAGCTGTTCGACAATCTTCACGACGATCCGCGCTTTAGCGCACTGGTGAAGCGCATTGGCATCCCGGATTGAGCGAAGCGACGAAGAGTTCTAATGATCGGGCAAACCATCTCGCATTACCGAATCGTTGAAAAGCTGGGCGGCGGAGGAATGGGCGTCGTATACCGAGCCGAAGACGCCATTCTCGGCAGGCCTGTGGCGCTGAAGTTCCTGCCCGCTGAGGTTTCTGGCGACAAGCAAGCTCTCGAACGATTTCTGCGGGAAGCTCGGGCCGCTGCTGCACTGAACCATTCGAACATCTGCACGATCTATGAAATCGGCGAACACGACGGGCAGCGCTTCATCGCCATGGAGCTGATGCAGGGACAAACGCTGAAACACCGCATCGTCGGTGGGCCGATGAATCTGGACGCGATTCTGGATCTCGGCGCTCAAATCGCCGATGCTCTCGATGCGGCTCATTCCCAGGGAATCATCCATCGAGACATCAAGCCCGCGAATATTTTCGTCACCGAGCGCGGCCAGGCGAAGGTTCTCGATTTTGGACTGGCCAAGCAGCTTTTTCCCCGCCGCCCCCGCGCGCTGGCAGCGGCAACCATGGACGGTTCGACGGAGGAAGACGACCCGCTATTGACGAGCCCGGGCGCGGCCGTGGGCACCGTGGCCTACATGTCGCCCGAGCAGGCGCTCGGCAACGAACTCGATGCGCGGACCGATCTATTCTCCTTCGGCGTGGTGCTGTACGAAATGGCCACAAGCCGCCAGGCATTTTCGGGAGCAACTTCCGCGGTCATCTTCGATGCCATCCTGCACAAGGCACCGACCTCGCCGGTGCGGTTGAATCCGGATTTACCCGCTGAATTTGAGCGCATCGTTAACAAAGCGCTCGAAAAGGATCGCAATCTTCGATACCAGCACGCGTCCGAGATGCGCGCGGACCTCAAACGCCTCCAGCGCGATACTGACTCGGCGCGTTCCGCAGTGACAGTCACGGAGATGGAGCCTGCCGTTGAGAAAGCGCCGCCACAACGGCGTTCGAGTGCGACCCGAAGAGCGGCAAGCGTTGAGAAGGCGTCGGCGCTGCGAAAGTGGTTCGCGCCAGTCGCCTCGGCAGTGGTCGTGCTTGGCCTGGCTGCTGGCGCGTATTTCTATTTCCACCGCGCGCCCATGATGACCGAAAAGGATTCGATCGTCGTAGCGGATTTCACGAACACCACGGGCGATCCTGTTTTCGACGGCACGCTGCGGCAGGGGCTTTCCGCGCAGCTTCAGCAAACCCCGTTCCTTAGCATCGTTTCCGGCGACCAGATCGAACGCGCCCTGCAGCTGATGGAGAAGCCGCCAGATGCACGGCTGACGCAGGACGTGGCGCGCGAGGTCTGCCAGCGCATGAACGCCACCGCGTTGATTCAGGGCTCGATCGCAGCGCTCGGAAACCAATACGTTCTCGGTCTAGAGGCCTTGAACTGCCACACCGGCGAGTCGCTTGCGCAGGAACAGGTAACGGCAAACGGCAAGGAAAAGGTTCTCGCCGCGCTCGGAAATGCCGCCTCTGAGCTGCGGAAGAAACTGGGCGAGTCGGCCGCCTCCCTGAGGACTTACAACGTGCCGTTTGACCAGGCCATCACGACAACGTCGCTCGAAGCATTGCAGGCCTACACCCACGGCACAGACGCCCTCTTGAAGGGACAGGTTCCGTCCGCCATTTCATTTTTCCAGCGTGCTGTGAATCTGGATCCGAATTTCGCGACGGCCTACTCGGTGATGGGAATTTCCTACGTCTTGATGAACGAGTGGAAACGCGGCGCGGAAATTATCAGCAAAGCCTACAGCCTTAGGGACCGGGTGAGCGAACGGGAACAATTCTCGATCTCAACGAACTACGCCCTTGTGGTCGCAGGAAACGTCGACAAGGGAATCCAATTGGGGGAGCAGTGGACGAAGACATTTCCGCGCGACCCGCCCGCTTTCATTGGCCTCCAAGCAGGCTATGCTCTCGGGGGGCAGTTGGACAACTCGCTGGCTACAGCGCGTGAGACGCTGCGTCTTGATCCTACGGCCTATGCCTACGCGACACTTGCGGAAGTATATGCGATGCTGGGACGCGTGGACGAGGCGCGCGCGACGATCCAGCAAGGCGAAGCAAACCGTATAGACCCTGCCGCATTCCGGCAGACAGATTACGAGATCGCATTTCTCCAACGTGACTCTGCGGCGATGGACCAGCTTTCAGGTGTCCCGTGGGTTGGCGCGCCGCCGGGCACGCCGGATGGTTATCAGGCGAACACGGCCGTTTACCATGGTCAGGTTGCCCGAAGCCGTAAACTGATGCAGCGCGCGATCGCCTCAGCCGAGCAGCAAGGAGGCGTCGGTTTGGCCGCAGGCTACGAATCGAGCAGTGCGGTGACGCAGGCCCTCCTCGGTAATTTTCAGGAAGCCAGGCAAGCTGCGAACGACGTGGAACGGTACCGGGACGTTGCTTTCGTCGGCGGCAAAGTGGCCATCGCCTTGGCGCTGAGTGGCCAGACGACCCAAGCGCAGAGGCTCGCGAACGATCTCGCCAGACGATTTCCCGAGAATAGCTTTCTTCGATTTGGAGCCCTGCCGGCGGTTCAAGCCATTGCGGCGCTTGCCCGAGGTAAGCCGAGTGAAGCTATTGACGTCACAGGCGCCATCACTTCGCATGAGTTTCTGGTAGCTGGTAACAGTGCGACATTCGGTCCATTGATGGTGCCGGTTTACATTCGGGGCCAAGCCTACCTCGCTGCTTATCGGCCAGCGGAGGCAACCGCTCAGTTTCAAATGATTTTGGACCATCCCGCCTTCGTTCTGAATTCCATCACCGGAGCGCTTGCGCATCTTGGCCTCGGGCGCGCGTACGCTCTCCAAGGCGACACTGCGAAAGCCCGCACGGCTTATCAGGATTTTCTCGCGCTGTGGAAGGACGCCGACCCGGACATCCCCATCCTCAAGCAAGCCAAATCCGAATACGCCAAGCTGCAGTAAACCGAAAGGAACCGGAACCCCAACTGACGCAGGAAGTTGTGCGAGGGCTGGATGACACAGTATCCTTTGCGAAGCGTACACCCGCGATGACCGACAGCTTAGCCTGCCCGTTCGATCACAAGGCCGCTATCGAGCACCTATCGAAGGCGGACCGCCGGCTTGCGCGGCTGATCGACCGTTTGTCCGGGCGGGCGATCGAGTTTCGGCTGAATATCGAAGACGAGCAGACGCCGTACGAATCGCTGCTGCGAGCGATCGTGTATCAGAGCATTTCGGGCAAGGTCGCGAAAGTGATTTTCGGCCGCATCAAGGCGCTCGGCGCCGACGATCGCTGCCCCACACCCGCCGAATTGCTTCGAGTGCGAAAGCCGACGCTGCGCAAGGTCGGGCTTTCGTTCGCCAAAATCGCGGCTGTGAGGGATCTTGCGCGCAAAACCATCGAAGGCGTCGTCCCCACGCTTGAAGAGGCTCACGAGATGTCGGACCAGGAGCTCGTCGAACGTCTGATTTCCGTTCGCGGCATCGGCGCTTGGACCGTCGAGATGTTCTTGATCTTCCGGCTGGGGCGCCCAGACGTCCTGCCGATCCACGATTACGGCGTGCAGAAGGGCTTCGCCATCACCTATCGCAAAAAGGCGATCCCCAAGCCGCGCGAACTCGCTGCATTCGGCGAACGCTGGCGGCCCTATCGCACCGTGGCGAGCTGGTACATGTGGCGCGCCATCGAGCACGCCGGCAAA
>DATLWP010000442.1:0-10791 GCA_035576265.1 Candidatus Polarisedimenticolia bacterium | reverse complement strand
CTCACAGTAAACCTGCGCAAGCGTATGCGGACGGATTATGAGTTCCTGGCGTCATACACTTGGTCGCACGCGATTGACGATTCCACGGACTTGCAGACGCTGCTCTCCCCGCAGAACGATCTACGGCCTGGCCAGGAGCGCGCTAGCTCCACGTTCGATCAGCGCCACCGCTTTGTATTTAGCGGCGTTTATAACAGTGGACAGGTGGGCAGCGGGTTTGTCGGGAAGGTCTTCAGCAACTGGACCGTGGCGCCCATCATCGAGTTTGGCTCGGGGCGTCCGTTCAACATTCTCACCGGTGCGGACCAGAATTTTAATTTCAGCTTCTTTACGGACCGCCCGAATGCCGTCGCGCCGGGAACGCCGACGAACGCCTGCGGCTACGCCACCGTGCTCTCCAAGGTGTCCCCCACGGGGGCCTTCCAGATACCGTGCTTTGTCGATTCCAACCCCCTGGATGGAGTTTTCACCGGGAGTCTCGACGGCAACTTGGGGCGCAATGCGGGAACGCATCCGACGACAATCTTCACTGACATCCGCTTCGCCAAGACCGTGAAGCTGGGCGAACGTTTCAGCCTGGAAGGCACTGCGGACATGTTCAATATCGTCAACCGGTTCAACGTGGCTGACGTCAATTCTCTGTACACCATCGCGGGCCAGCCGACGTCCGCCTTTGACCCGCGGCAGTTCCAGTTTGGACTGAAGTTGAACTGGTAATGCCGTCGAAGGAAGCCGAGGCTCTAGTGGGTTGTCGGTCAGGGCGCCGCAGCTCGGAATACGCTCAAGTTATGCGAGCGGAGTGCTCTCCGGCGCTGTGTTAGAATGAGCGCGCCGTGCAAAGAGTGCTCCAGAGCCTTCTCGATCTGCAAAACGTCGACATGCGGCTGAGCGACGTGCGCGCGCGGCTGGCTGCGTTTCCGAAGAAACTTGCGGAGGTCCAATCTCGCGTCGCCGCCGCCCGGGCGGAAGTCGAGGCCAGCAAGACCGCGCAGCTCGCCACGATCAAGGACCGCAAGAAATACGAACTCGACGTAGAACAGTGGAAGGAGCGAGTTCGCAAATACAAGGACCAGACTTCGCAGGTGAAAACCAACGAGGCTTACAGAGCGCTCCTGCACGAGGTGCAGACGGCCGAGGAGGAGATCGCCAAGGCCGAAGACCGCCTGCTCGAGCAGATGGTGGCGGGCGAGGAATACGATCGGCGGGTGAAGGCTTCGGAAAGAATGCTGAAAGACGTGGAAGAAGTTGCGCGCGGCTCACGCACGAAGATCGAGGCAGACAAGTCCGCGGCCGAAAAGGAACTGGCCGAACTGAATGCCGAGAGAGCGCGAGTCGTAGCGGAAATCCCGGAGGGCCTGATCGACCACTACGAGCGCATCGCCAAGAAACACAACGGCATTGCACTCGCCGAAGTGCGCGACGAAATGTGCAGCGCGTGCGGCATGCGCGTCCGGCCTCACGTGTTTCAGGAGATGCGCCGCTCGGCGAGCGACGAGATGTTCCACTGCGAGACCTGCACGCGCATCCTTTATTACATCGAGCCGGAGGCGTTCGTTCCGCCCGGGACGGAGGATGCTGCCGAGGCTGCCAAGCCGGATCCTTCTTCCCGTGAAAATTGAATCCGGCTGCAAGACGGTCAGGGGCCTTGCGCGGCCGCGAGGTGACGCGCCAGGCGCAAATCGCTCATGACAAGAACGCCAAAGGCCTCACCGCCTACGACTCCCAACTTGTTTTCCGATGCGCGCCCGCCGGCGCCGCCCCCGGGAGTCCACATCGCTAATATTGACGGCGCCTCCCGCGGAAACCCCGGCCCTGCGGCCTACGCCGTCGTCTTGCGCGACCCGTCCGGCAAAGTGGTCATGGAGCTGGCGAAAAGACTTAGCCGGGAAACGAACAACGTGGCCGAGTACTACGCCCTGCTTGCCGCGCTCGACTACGCGACGACCCACGGGATTACGGCGCTCCGAGTGCGCAGCGATTCTGAGCTGCTCGTCCGCCAGATGCAGGGGCGCTACAAGGTGAAGAGCCCGGGCTTGAAACCGTTATATGAGCGCGCCGCGAAACTGGCCCGCCAGCTACGTTATTTCACGATCGAACATGTCCGGCGGGAAATGAACCGCGACGCCGATGCCTTGGCCAACGCCGCGCTCGATTCAGGGTCGATTTCGCCTGCGGCGCAGCAGGGGAAGCGGGACGGAAGCCCTAGGATCGAAAATGCAGAGAGGCGCCCACGCCGGATCCGCGCAAAGTTTGTGAATGGCGTTTTCGTCTCGTCCGAATCCCTTGATTTGCCCGAGGGCAGCGACGTGATCCTGGATGTGCGTATCCCACAGCGCGACTAGGACTTAGCCAACTTCTTTCGCGGGCCCGTCTCGACAGCCGCCCGGCTCCCTGGTACCAAGGCACTATTGTCCGTGCCGGGCAGACCCTCTACTGTTTTCGAGAGCAGAGGGGGCCTATGACCGGGATCATCACGCCGCCAGCGACTCCGCTGGGGGAAATACTCTCCGTCACCACAGTCCTCGTAGTCCTTGTCGGCATGTTTGCATACCTGCCGCGCGAGTCTGGATCGGAACGGGTCCGACTATGGGCGTACGCCTGGGGCCTGACCTTTGTGCATTTCGTAGCCCGAGGTCTCGAGCCGCATTTTCACGCCACGGCGAGGCCGATGATTCTTGCGGTGGACTTCGCGACGTTGCAGCTCTCGGGACTCGTGTTTCTTTCCTCATTTCTATTTGCCGCCGATGACCACAAGAGACGCAACGCGCTGCTCGGGTTGTTAGGCGTGCCCATGGTCGCCGAATCGTTTGCGATGAGTTTCGGCTGGGGGGGGCATTGGCTTTTCGTCGGTGCGTTCGGAGTGATCTACTGGGGAGCCGCCGCGTTCTGGTTCTTTGCAGCGCGGAGACGGACCTTCGTGCAGCTCGGATGCGTCTTCGTGCTCGCGTCCATGGGATGCCTAGCCATTCGAGAAGAGTTTCGCAGCGGTCCGGCTGCCGGCGTCGGGCTCATGCTGATGCTCACGTACGGCCTCTGCGGCGTGTTTTTCTGGACGCTGTACCGGCGGCGGTCGTTCGGGGTGCTCGCCGTAACGGGAGGGTTCTTCGGATGGACCTCGCTTTTTCCGCTGACCGTCGTGCTCAACTCGCTCGGGCCGGAATACAACGTGCTGCTGGATTTCTGGAACGTGCCGCGAATCTTCGTGGCGCTCGGGATGGTGCTCATCGTCCTGGAAGATCATGTGAGGATCATCGAACAGGCTAGAGTCCGCGCGCAAGCCGAGAACCTGCTGCTCCAACGTTTGTCGCAGATCACATCGCGCCTGCTGGCCGGAGATGACGAGGTCGCCGTGTGCGGCGAAGTGGCTTCCGCGATTGCCGATGCCAGCAGCTTCCGGCGGGCCGCGCTCTTCCTGCTCGGCGACGACCGCCGACTCTATCTCGCCGGCACGAGTGGATTCACGCCCGAGGAGTCGGAAAAGTTGCGGGAGCGTTCGGGTCGCTACGCGCTCGACGCCCTGGAAGATTTCTGCGCCAAAGGATCGCGGGTTGGGAACAACTCGTTCCGGATTTCCGAAGCCGAAACAGAAAATGTGGTACTCATCCCGCTCGTATCGCGGCGGGGCTCAAAGGTGGGCTGCCTCCACTTGTCGGGCTCGAAGAACAAGGAAGGCGCGGATCGCTCCGAAACAGTCAAGCTTGAAGTCTTCGCCTCCGATCTTGCGGTTACGATCGAAAACATGAAGCTGCACCAGCAATTGGTGCGCTCGGAGAAGCTGGCCGCGCTGGGGCAACTCGTGGCGGGCGTCGCGCACGAGCTCAACAACCCGCTCACCGGCATCATCGGCTACTCCGAGTTGCTGGGCGAGGAGTTTCAAGGGCAGGGCGCAGCAAAACGCGTGGAAAAACTCGGCAGCGAAGCGCGCCGCATGAAGCGCATCGTAGACGGCCTGTTGCGGTTCGCACGGCAAAACAATTCCGAGACATGTTCGACCTCCCTGGAGATCGTGATGCGCGACGTGATCCAGCTGCGGGAATATCACCTGCGCAAGAGCGGGATCCAGGTGGACATGCGCGTCGAGGCCGGACTGCCGCCGATGGCGATCGGCGAGGACGAACTGAAGCAGGTCCTGCTGAACATTCTGAATAACGCGATCGACGCTGTTGAAGAAAGCGCGCAGCGCGAGATCCGGATCCGCGCGGCACGCGAGTCCAGCCGCATCGTGATCCAGTTCGAGGATTCAGGTCCCGGGTTCGCGGACCTCAACCGCGCCTTCGACCCGTTCTACACCACGAAGCCGGTCGGCAAGGGAACCGGCCTCGGCCTGAGCATCTGCTACGGAGTGGTACAGAAACGCGGCGGCAAGATCATCATCGCCAACAAGCAGCCCTACGGCGCAAGCGTGGTCGTTGACCTCGCGGCTGCCGTCATCGGCGCGGAATCCGCCGCCCAACCGGTTCTTACCGCCAAGGTCTAACGCCGCCGAGTGGGAAGCGGCGTCCATCGCGATGCCCCTTGTTTGAAGCGGCTGCAGCGCACCCACGGCTTGCCGTGTGTTGCAGAAGGAGCTCGCCTGGCGGCTATTTCAAAACGTAGGACGTGTAGAGAGTGTCGCGGCGGGCGGGGGTGTATCCGGCGTCGGAGATGATGCGGCAAAGCTCGGCCTCGTTCGTGCGGTTGCGGACGCCGGCGGCATAGACGACATTTTCTTCGATCAGAATGCTGCCAACGTCGTCGGCTCCGAACTGCAGTCCCACTTGGCAGATCTTGATTCCCGGCGTGAGCCAGCTGGACTGGACGTGATCGAAGTTGTCGAGATAAAGCCGGCTGATCGCGAGCGTCTTCAGGTAATCGAATGCCGTTGTCTCCGAGACCTTCTTTCCCAGCGGCGAATTTTCGGGCGCGAAGATCCAGGGAATAAACGAGGTGAAGCCGCCGGTGTCCTGCTGTATGCGGCGGAGGCGTTCGAGATGATTCACGCGGTGGCGGTACTCTTCGCCGCAGCCGAACATCATCGTGGCCGTGGTGCGCATGCCGAGGTTGTGCGCTTCGCGGTGAACCGCTTCCCATTCATCCGACTTGCATTTCAGGCGCGCGATGCGGTGGCGAACCTCGTCGTCGAGAATTTCGGCGCCGCCGCCGGGAATCGACTGCAGGCCCGCGTCGCGCAGGCACAGGATCGTGTCGCGTATGGAGAGGTCCGAGACTTCCGCAATGCAGAGAATTTCGGGCGCAGAAAAGCAATGCAGGTGGACTTGCGGAAAGCGCTCTCGGATCGAGCGGAGCATGTGCTCGTAGAACTCGATCTTCAAATCGGGGTGCAGGCCGCCCTGCAGCAGCACGCCGGTGCCGCCGAGATCGACCATCTCCTGAATTTTTTCGAAGATCGTCTCGAGCGGCAGGATGTAGCCTTCTTTCGAGCCGAGCGGGCGGTAGAACGCGCAGAACGAACAGTATTCCGTGCAGAAATTCGTGTAGTTGATGTTGCGATCGATCTGATAGCTGGCGACGCGCGGGTTGGTCTTCTTGCGGCGGACGTCGTTGGCCGCCACGCCGATGCCGATGAGGTCATCGGAGTTGAAAAGATCGAGCGCTTCCTGGGGCGTCAAACCCATAGTTGATCGTTTACAGTCGACAGTTCACAGCAAGGACACACGCTTTCAAACCCGACGGCGAATCCCTAAAACCTTGCCATTACGGCCGCGCCGCGTGGCTAGCCCGATTGGCAGAACCTGCCGCGCCGGCGCCGGTAAACTCCACCGGTCGCGCTCGAGGAATGAGTCCCGCCGCGGCGGCCTTTTCGAAAAAGAGCCGCAGCCCGGCCAGGTTCTCTTCGTCCAGATCGAAATGGATGTTCTCGGTCAAATAGCGCTCGAGAGCGCGCGGGGGGAGATCGAGCTTGATCGAAGCGGCTTCGGAGATTTCGCGCACCCGCTCGAGGCCGTACTTCTTCGAGGCCAGGAAATCCGCGAGAACTTCCGGAGTAATCGCTTCTCGCCGCCCTGCCCAGATAGCCAGCACGCACGGCTTCTGCGTCAGCTGGCGCCACTGATGGACCACATCGTATACGTAGAGCGTCTCGAAGCCTTGCACGGGCATGTCGTCCGGATCGCCCTGGCAGCACTGCTCGCCGGCGGGCGCCTTTCCCGACAGAGCGTCCATCATGAGCGATATCCGCAGGGCGGGATCGCCGATGACCAGCGCGGCGTCCGCTCGCTTCAGCATCTCGGCAGCGTCCGGAGCGGCATCCACAAATTCCGGCTGGATGCCCCATTTCTCCAGGGCAAGAAGGCGGACCAGCGCAGCCGTGCTGCGCGAACTGGTGTCGAGCGCGATCCTTTTCGCCGTCTCGATTGGCTTTTTGGCTACCACCAGCAGACTGCGGACCTCGCGCTTGGCGGCAATGGCCATTCCCGGCAGAGCGATGAGATTGTCGATGCGCTGATATTCGATCGACGGAATGATGGCGACGTCGGCTTCGCCTCGGCGAAGCGCCTCGGCGCATTGCGATGGAACGGTGAAAGACAGGTCATATTTCCCCGCCAGCGGCCCGTCGGTAAAGCCCCACACGAGAGGCGCCGTGTTCAGAAACTCGACGATCGAGATGCGCAGTTTCGCCAAGGCTTTCCCAGACTCCCAACCCGCAACAATATAGCATAATCGAGCCACTGCTCCGCCGTGCCTGGGAACGCATCTGCCAGCGAGACGGACTCGCGGATCGGATGCTGGCGGGACGCCTATCAGTATTTACCCGCATTGACAACTTACAGCACAGGTGCGTAGGCTCTCCTGCGGGTTTCCCTCTCCATGCATCCCGACGATTACGTGGGTTGGTTGGCACTGGCGTTGACGCCCGGCTTGGGCGCACGTACGGCCGGGAAGCTGCTCCGCGAATTGGGCAGCCCCGACGCAATCTTCAACGCTTCGCTCACTGAGCTCGAAGCCCAGCACCTGCCAGCCGCAGTGGCCCAGGCCTTGCATTCGCGCCAGCCATTGAGCAACGCGGCCAAGGAACTCGCCAGCGTGCAGGCCGCTGGCTGCCGGCTGCTGACGTGGGACCAGCCCGAATACCCTTTGCGGTTGAGGGAGATCTACGATCCTCCTCCACTGCTCTATGTTGTTGGAAATGTGGAACTTCTCAATCGTCATCTGATTTCTATCGTCGGGGCGCGACGCCCGAGCCCCTACGGGAATCAAATGGCTGAGCGGTTGGCGCGAGATCTGGCTGATCGGGGTCTAGTGATCTCGAGTGGTCTGGCCCGGGGAATCGACGCGAGCGCCCACAGGGGAGCCCTCGGCTCGGCAAACGGAGCAACGATCGGCGTGCTCGGGTGCGGGATCGACGTGGTCTATCCCAAGGAGAACAAGAAGATCTTTCAGCAGATCGGACAGCGCGGCGCGATTATCAGCGAATTTCCGATGGGGACGTTTCCCGCGCCCCAGAATTTCCCGATTCGGAACCGGATTATCGCTGGGATGGCCCTCGGAGTTGTGGTTGTGGAGGGGGCGCAGTATTCTGGATCCTTGATTACGGCGCGCCTGGCCATGGAATTCGGGCGCGAGGTGTTCGGGGTGCCGGGGAACGCGACGCAACCCTCCAGCTTTGGGCCGAATCAGCTCATAAAGCAGGGGGCCAAGCTGGTTACGGGCTGGGAAGACGTCGTCGAGGAGTTGCCCACACCCGTGCGTGCCGAGTTGATGCCCGTCGAGACGGCGACCCCGGAAGAGCGCGCCGCCCTGGTGGTGGAGGGCCTGGGCCCGACCGAGCGGCCCCTATACGAGCTTCTGAACGTGGATGAGGCGCGCCATGTAGACGAACTGGTCGAACGCTCGGGGCTGAGCTCCTCGGAGGTGCTGTCGGCCTTGTTTGACTTGGAACTCAAAGGCGTGGTACGCCAGTTACCTGGTAAGCAATTTCTGAAAGTCCTGCTGTAATTCCCAGGGCAGAGCAGGGTTAGGATGGGGTAGGCCGGTCAGTTCAGGCTGGCGCCTGCCATCGGGGGAGAGCGGGGCGAAAGTTTCGCACGGCTGAGCTTCTCACGAGCGGCCGTTCCACAAGGAACACAGACAAGCATGGCTAGATCACTGGTTATAGTCGAGTCGCCGGCGAAGGCGAAAACGATCAACAAGTACCTCGGTCGGAACTACACCGTGAAGGCCTCCTACGGCCACGTGATGGACCTGCCGAAGAAGACCATAGGCATCCTTCTGCCCGAGAACGGGAACGGAAAAGTCAAATCCAAGCGGAAGGGAAAGGGCAAAGCCAAGGCTGAGGGTAAAGGCGCCCAAAAGAATGTAACCAAGGCGATCGCCGTATCCCCGGACGAAATTTTCGAGCCCACCTACGAGATCATTCCTGGCAAGACGAAGATCATTGGCGAACTGAAGAAGGCCGCCGAGTCCGCCGAGAACGTTTATCTAGCTACCGACCCCGACCGCGAAGGCGAGGCGATTTCCGCGCATCTGCTCGAAACGCTGGCGCGGCGTAAGTCCGATCGCGCGAAATTCTACCGCGTGATGTTCAACGAAATTACGCAGAAGGCCATCCGCGCGGCCTTCGAGAAGCCCGGCACGATCGACACGCACCTGGTTGACGCGCAGCAGGCCCGCCGCGTCCTCGACCGCCTGGTGGGCTACAAGATTTCGCCGCTCCTCTGGGACAAGGTGCGCCGCGGGCTTTCCGCCGGTCGCGTGCAGACGGTGGCGCTGCGCGTGATCGTGGAGCGCGAGCGCGAAATCCGCGCGTTCGTGCCGAAGGAATATTGGACGATCCACGCGCTGCTCGAAGCCGGAGAGCCGCCAGTCTTCGAAGCCAAGCTTGTCAAATACAAGGGTGAAGAGCTAGAGGTTCCCAACGAGGCCGAGGCGCAGCGCATTCTCGCGGATGTCGAGCGCGCCGTCTGGCAGGTGTCGAGCGTCGCGCAAAAGGAAAAGCGCCGCTTCGCGCCCCCGCCCTTCACGACATCGAAGCTGCAGCAGGCCGGCTACAACCGCCTGCGGTACACCGCTAAGCGCACGATGATGCTTGCACAGCGCCTCTATGAAGGCGTCGATCTCGGCAGCGAGGGCTCGGTCGCGTTGATCACGTACATGCGCACCGACTCGGTGCGCGTCTCCAATGACGCTCTCGCTCAGGTGCGCGACCACATTGGCGCGGCCTATGGCCCGAACTATCTTCCGGAAAAGCCCAACTTCTTCAAATCCAAGAAGGAAGCGCAGGAGGCGCACGAGGCCATCCGCCCGACCGACGTCACGCGCACTCCCGAAAGCGTGCGGCCGTATCTCGACGACGACATGTTCAAGCTCTACCAGATGATCTGGCAGCGCTTCGTCGCTTCGCAGATGGTTCCGGCCGTCTTCGACCAGACCACCATCGACATCGCCGCGAACGATTACACGTTCCGCGCGAGCGGCTCGGTGCAGAAGTTCGACGGCTACCTGGCGGCTTACCAGGCGGTGAAAGAGGAAGAGGAAAAGGAAGACGAAGGTGATTCCGAAAGCCGCGCGCTGCCGCGCGTCGCCGAGGGCGAGCAACTGCGCCTGGAAACGATCCGTCCCGATCAGCATTTCACGGAACCCCCACCGCGCTATACCGAAGCGACGCTGGTGAAGGAACTCGAAGAAAAAGGCATCGGGCGGCCGTCTACCTACGCCACGATCATTTCGACGATCGTCGAGCGCGAGTACGTCAACAAGGACCAAGGCCGTTTCACGCCCACGCTGCTGGGGGAAAAAGTCAGCGACCTGCTGGTGAAAAGTTTCGAGGACATCTTCGACGTCAGCTTCACCGCGCGGATGGAAGAAGAGCTCGACGAAATCGAGGAGGGAAAACTTTCCTGGCGCATCTCGGTGAAGGAATTCTGGGACCGCTTCGAGGAAGACCTCGACAAGGCTCACGGCGAGATGGAGTCCTACAAGGCCGGAATTCCCACGGGCGAGAAGTGCGAGAAGTGCGGGCAGGGCGAACTGCTCGAGCGCATCAGCCGCCACGGATTTTTCCTCGGGTGCTCGCGCTATCCGGAATGCGATTACACGCGCGACCTCTCCGAGACCGGCAGCGAAGAAGTCGAGAGCGAAACCGCCATCGAATACTGCGAAAATTGCGGCAAGGAAATGGCCATCAAGCGCGGCCGCTTCGGACCGTTCCTCGCCTGCACGGGCTATCCGGACTGCAAGACCACGCGGCGCTTGGTGAGCGGAACGCGAAAAGCGCGGCAGCCCGATGTGCCGCTCGATGAAAATTGCCCCACCTGCGGCGCGCAGCTCCTGCGGCGCCACGGGCGCTTCGGCGAGTTCATCGGCTGCAAGAACTATCCGAAGTGCAAGTACACGCGGCCGATCACGCTCGGCATCAAGTGTCCGAAGTGCGGCGAGGGAGAATTCGTCCGGCGAGGCACGGCGAAGGGCCGCGGACGCGGGCGGATCTTCTACGGCTGCAGCCGCTACCCCGATTGCGATTTCACCACGCCGCACGAACCGATCGCCGAGCCGTGCCCGAAATGCGGCGCGCCGTTCATCGTCGAGAAGCGCACCAAGCAGGGCAACTTCCGCGCCTGCCTCAAGGAAGGCTGCGATTGGGAAATCGCCGCCCCCGAGCCGACCCCCGCTTCTGCATCTGCGCCAACACCGGAACCGCAGCCGGTCGGCGCCGGCGTGGGAACTGCCTCGAAGCCCTGATCAACCGGCGAGGATCGGCATCGCGCTTGCAACTTGCGCGTCCTCCCAAGCGGGGAATGCCGGCCCACTTAACCTCGTACGCGCCAAGACAGCAGTTGATTTGCCTTACATTCT
>DATLWP010000441.1:0-5623 GCA_035576265.1 Candidatus Polarisedimenticolia bacterium | reverse complement strand
AGGCCGCGCGCCGCCGCCCAGCGGCCATTCCCGTCGAGCAGAATCGCGACGTGCAGTTTTGGACTCGGAATCACTCTTGCAGCAGCGTTGCCCATAATCCCTTCGGAAGACCCGCCCTTTCTATCCCTCGCGCGTCGCGCGGATCAGAGACTCCATGTGATCGAGATATTTCTCAAGGGCTCGACGGCCGGGCGCCGTCAGCCGGTATTCGGTTCGTGGCACGCGCCCGGCAAACGACTTCGTGCAGACGATGTAGCCCGCGTCCTCGAGTCTTCGCGCGTGAACGCTCAAGTTCCCGTCGGTCACCCTCAGAAATTGCTTCAGTTCAGTAAACGAGAGCGAGGGATTCACGGCGAGCGCGCTCAGGATACCCAGGCGGGTCCGCTCGTGGATGACCCGGTCGAGGTTCGCCGATGTCGCTTCCGCCGGGTACGCGCCCGGCCCGCCGCGCTTGATTTTTTCCTCCCGCGCAGCGCGGTAGGCGCCGGACTTAGCCGCCATACTTCCTCGCAATCACCGATCCGAAGATTATGTGCAGTCCCCCGAATCCCGCGGCCAACAGCGCGTCGCCCCAACCCGCGGGACAGAAAAGCGCCACTGCGCCGAGCACCAGGAAACACAGTCCCATCAGGGGAACGATGCGGATCGAAAAGGCGCCGGCCGCCACAACTGCCGTCCCATACAAGAGCAGCCATACGCCCGCCACCGCTCCCATGTATCCCGTGCGCGCGAAGTGCAGCGTCAGCAGCGCGCCCACAAAAAACGGCGGCGCGAAGCTGTAGACAAACCGCCGCCCCGGCCCGGACAAAAGCGGACTTCCCGAACCGCGCGCCTTGGAAAGAGTCGTCCAGACCGCAATGGCAAAAGCCACGAAGGACTCGCCGATCCATGTCAGGAGCCAGGCGAGCGAAGAAGTCTGCCGCGAAGCGATCGCCGCAGCGCCAAGCGCGGTAATTCCAATGGCGACGCCACCCCACCCGGGCACGGCCGTAAACGATCCGGCGCGCTCCATGGTCTCGCGAATGAAGCGCAGGTTGTCGCGCGCGCGGTCGTCAAGCGCGACCGGGTTCGCTCCACGAGATTGTCTCGATTCCGAGGGAGCCATGCCGCCAGATTAGCAGGCGCTGCAGTGGTGTCAAGTACTTTGTCTCGCAAAGCGACAAACCCGGCACCCCTGTGCGGCGCGCGTGGAAGCCCTTGTGACGCACACGTGCCGAGGATATTCTGAGTGCGCACCAAACTACAGGAGGCAGCACGATGAAGCGAGTAATTCTCGGACTGATGGCCGTGGCACTTTTCGGATGCGCGGCCTACGCGCAGCAAAACGCAAAGCCGGAGACGAATCCCGTTTCCAATGCACTGCGAACGCTTGTCGAGAGAGAGTCAAGTATCACCGTCGCCGCGGTGGAAGAAATGCCCGCGGACAAGTTCAGCTTTCGGCCCACGCCGCAACAGATCACCTTCGGCCACCTGGTCGCCCACATGGGAGAGGCAAACTACCGCTTCTGTTCGATGATTTCCGGGGCCCAGATGCCGAAGATGGAGTCGGTAAAAGACACGGATCCGAAAGACACGCTCGTCGCTGCGCTGAAATCGTCATTCGCCTTTTGCGCGCAGTCGCTCGCGAAGCTGGACGATTCGAATCTCGGAGAGCAAGTGCCGTTTTTCGGAGGAAGGCTCGCGTCGCGCGGAGCGGTCGTGCTAACCCTCGCTCAGGATTACGGCGATCACTACAGTATGGCCTCGGTGTATCTGCGCCTGAACGGCCTGTTGCCCCCGACCGCTCGGCGTCGAAAATAGCGGGGGCCACGGACGGCCGCCCGATTCAGCGGCGCTTCGTCGGGTAGCGCCCAAGCAGCCAATTCCAGCGGATGCGGAGAAGATCGCCCAACATCCGCAGGCTGTCGCTGAACACACGAACCTTGGTCCCCGGATCGTGCGCCCACCGCACGGGCACTTCGGCGGTCCGCAAGCCGTGGCGTCGCGCGAGGAAGAGTATCTCGGGGTCGAAGCCGAACCACTGGATCCGCTGCTGCTCGAAGATAATCCGGCAGCGCTCGCGCACGAACGCCTTGAAACCGCACTGCGTATCATGGTACGGCAAGCCGGTCATGAACCGCACGAGGCCGTTGAAGATCGTGCCGGCCAACTCGCGGAACCCCGACTGGTGCACGGCGATTAACGAGCGGTCGACCGCGCGCGATCCGATGGCCACGTCATTCCCCGCTTGAATGGCCGCAAACAGTTTCTCGCACTCCTCGATCGGGGTGGAGAGGTCCGCGTCCGTAAAAAGCGCGATCCGGCCCCGCGCTTCGAGCATTCCCTGGCGAACGCTGTACCCCTTTCCGTGGTTCGTGGGATTGGATACGACCCGGATCCACGAGATCTCGCGCGCGCAGTCCCGGGCGACCCGTGCAGTGCCATCGGTCGAGCCGTCGTCCACAACGACGATTTCGAGGTCTGCCGGCGTCATCACGCGGCCCACGAAGTATTCGCGAATGCGCCTGAGCGTGGGCCCGAGTCGCGTTTCCTCGTTGTAGGCAGGGATGATGACGGAAAGTTCCGGGGGGCGTTCGTTCATTTGTGCTTTACTTCCCGCGGGTGTTGTCGCCAGCCCCACCGGTTCGGCCGAGGCATGCACCGCCATCCGTCGAATGATCGCTCCACTCTTCGGCCGTGTGCTTCAGGCGTGTCTTCATTCCCTTGGGAAGCTATCACAATCGAGTTCGGCCCTTCCACAGAAAGGCACGGTCTGGCAAATTGCATCTGCGGACGCTGTCCGGTAGGATGGGAAATTCGACTGTCGGGGCGGGAGCAAAGCCCGGACGGAAATGATGAGGAGATCTCAATGAAATTCAGGACCGCCCTGCTTGCCGCCACAATCTTAGTGGCCGGCTCGGCTTTAGCGCAGACCGCCCCAACGGGGACGCCCCAGCAGCCCCCCATCCACCACGAGCCGGGCGTTCCCGCCCAGCCTCCGCAAGCGACGATGCCAACTCCTGGCGCCGTTACTGAGGAAAAGGTCGACCCTGCAAAGGAAGCTGCGATCCGCCACCTGATGGACATTACGGAAACTTCGAAGCTGGGCGACAACATGTCCGCTTTCATCACCAGTCAGGTGCGCTCGGCCGCCAGCCGGACGATTCAGCCCGAGAACCTGCAGAAATTTATGGATACTTTCACGGAAAAGTTCCGCGCCAGCGCCCCACCGAGCGCGGTGACCGACGCGATGGTGCCCATTTACGCGCGTGCTTTCTCATTGGAAGACATCCAGGCCTTGGTGTCGTTCTACGAGTCGCCGCTCGGCCAGCGCACAGTAAAAGCCTTGCCTGGTGTCATAGAGGAGTCTCAAAACGTTGGAGTGGAAATTGACCGAAAAGTTGCGATCAGTGTCCTGCGCGATATGTCGACGGACTATCCCGAGCTGAAGCGCCTGCTCCCGCCAGAGCATCCCCAAACCCCGGCCGCACCCGATGAAACTCCCGCTCCCTCCACCGGCGCCGCGCCGGAAAAGGCGCCGACTCGCGGCTCCAGCTCTGCTCCTTCGCCCGCACCGAAACCATCCTCTGCCACGCCGCAGAAGTGAGCTGGGGATGCCCTGCGATGGCGAGACTTTCCAGTGCGCAAGCGCGCTGCCGGGCGCACCGCATGTCGCTGGGCGTCGCCCTGGTCGTTCTGCTTGGCGCCGGCGGCCTATTGCCTGTACGCGCGGGAGCGCAGCAGCCGGCTTCGATTACGGTATCCGCAGCGATCAGCGTGAAAGACGCTCTGGATCAAGTGGGACGCACGTACGAGCAAAGCCATCCCCGCGCGAAAATCTTGTTCAACTACGCCGGTTCCGGAACGCTGCAACACCAGATCGAACAGGGCGCGCCCGTCGATATTTTCTTTTCAGCCGCTGAAAAACAGATGGATTCGCTCCAGTCGAAAGGTCTGATCGTCGCAGCCACGCGCACGAATATCGTGGCCAACGACCTGGTCCTCATCGTCCCGGCAAACTCGAGCCTCGTGCGCAATTTTCAAGATCTCGCGCGCCCCGACGTCCGAATCGTCGCTTTGGGAGAGCCGGAAACCGTCCCCGCCGGCATGTACGCGCGCCAGGCCCTTGACCACCTCGGACTGCTTGCCGCAGTGGAAAAGAAGACCGTCTACGCCAAAGATGTGCGCCAGGTGCTGACCTACGTCGAGACCGGCAACGCGGATGCGGGGATCGTCTATCGCACCGATGCCCGCATCACCGCGAAGGTTCGCATCGTCGCCACGGCGCCCGCTGCCTCGCACGATCCGATCATCTACCCGGCGGCAGTCGTAAAGAATGCGAAGAACATCGGCTCCGCCCGAGCGTTCCTTGAATTTCTGGCCGGGCCGGAGGCTCGCGCCGTTTTCGCGACATATGGATTCACGGTGCCGGAAAAATAAGCCGGCAAGCGCTGATCCGGTTACAATCCTGTGCCGATGGTATTCACTTCT
This sequence comes from Candidatus Polarisedimenticolia bacterium, assembly GCA_035576265.1. Taxonomy (GTDB): domain Bacteria; phylum Acidobacteriota; class Terriglobia; order Acidiferrales; family UBA7541; genus Palsa-295. The sequence continues at coordinate 1,153 of DATLWP010000441.1, read as the reverse complement.
CCGCTCGCGCCGACCGCCATAATCGCCCCCGTCGACTGGTCCCCTCTCTGGATTTCTCTCGAGACGAGCGTGACCGCCACGCTGATCACGCTGGTCGTTGGCTTGGCTGCGGCGGCGTGGCGCGAGCGCCGCACGGGCCCGGCCATGGCGCTCGTCGACGGGATTTTCCTGCTGCCGCTTGTCCTGCCGCCCACAGTCGTTGGCTTTCTCCTTCTCCTGTTGTTCGGACGCAACGGCCCGCTGGGCAGAGTTCTGCTCCGGCTGGGCGCGACGGTGGTGTTCTCGTGGCCTGCGACCGTGATTGCGGCGGCCGTGGTGGCCTTCCCGCTCATGTATCTGACGGCGCGCGCCGCGCTCGAGCAAGTGGATCCCCGCTTTCTCGAGGCCGCGCGGACGCTCGGCGCCTCCGAATGGCGCACCCTTCGCGAAATCGCGCTTCCGCTCGCCTGGCCGGGCGTGCTCGCCGGAACCATCCTTGCGTTCGCGCGCGCTCTCGGTGAATTCGGGGCCACCCTGATGCTGGCCGGGAACATTCCCGGAAGGACGGCAACGATCCCGATTGCGATTTACTTCGCGGTGGAATCCGACGACTTGGGGCGCGCCGTCGCCTGGTGCCTGATCGACGTGGCGATTTCGCTCGCCTTGCTCGCCGGTCTTTATTACTGGACGCACGCGCCCGCGCTGCGGCGCGCCCGCTGGGTGCGGCGCTGACGTGCCCCTCGAAATCCAAGTCGCGAAGCGGCTTCCGGAATTCACGTTGGACGTGTCGTTCACAGCTGGCGATGCGCCGCTCGGCATTCTGGGACCCTCGGGCGCGGGCAAGACGATGCTCCTGCGTTGCATTGCGGGCCTCGAGCGTCCCGATCGCGGCCGCATCGCGCTCGGCGATCGAATCCTGCTCGACACGGAACGCCGCGTGCACGTCCCGGCGCGCGATCGCCGCGTCGGCTTGCTTTTCCAGCACTACGCGCTCTTCCCGCATCGAACCGTCGGCGAAAACATCGCCTTCGGCCTGCGCCACTTGCCCCGCGGCGAGCGAGATCAGCGCGTTCGATCGCTCCTCGAGCGCACGCACATCGCCGGGTTCGAGCAGCGTTACCCTCGCGAGCTCTCCGGAGGCGAACAGCAGCGCGCTGCGCTCGCCCGCGCGCTT
>DATLWP010000440.1:0-6217 GCA_035576265.1 Candidatus Polarisedimenticolia bacterium | reverse complement strand
CCTTTCTTTTTGGACCCGCTGCCAACATACCTACCTTCAGGGATGCTTTTACCACAGAATGGGCAGATTTGTTTGTCCCATAGTGCAAGCAGATATCGTTCTTCTGAAATTGCCATGCTGGACGAACAGAAGTTTACCACGGGCGGATCAAGCCAACACGATCCAGCTTCCACTGGGACTACCCTCTTGCAATTCGGTTCGTGTCCACTAACATGGAAGGGATGGATCAGCGGTCCGAGAGCGGACCGACCGCTGCGAGTACTGGAAAGAGAAGACAGGAAAAGCAGATCCCTTCCCGCGACACCATCCGGGACGCAAACACCGCGCACCGCCGTTCGCGGAAGGGGCGACCGGGTTGGGGATGACCCGCCTTCGCCAAGGCTACGGCGGGCAGGCAACGAAGAGAAACGAGAATGTTTGAGACACTCACTGAAAAACTGCAGCGCGCGTTCAAGAACCTGCGCGGGCAAGGAAAGCTGACTGAGGAGCACCTGGACGCGGCGCTCGGCGAAATCCGCGAAGCGCTGCTCGATGGCGACGTCAACCTGCAGGTGGCGGACGAATTCATCGCGCACGTTCGCGCGAAGGCGCTCGGCTCGGAAGTCCTGCTGCAGCTTTCGCCCGACCAGCAGGTGATCAAAATCGTGCGGGACGAGTTGGGCGATCTGCTCGGACGCGAGGCGCGCCCGCAATTTTCTTCGCGTCCGCCTTCGGTGTGGCTGATCGTCGGGCTGCAAGGCTCCGGTAAGACGACCTCCACCGGAAAACTCGCCAAATGGCTCGGCGAGCACGGCCACCGTCCCATCGTGGTTTCCACGGACGTATATCGTCCCGCGGCGCGCGAACAGCTCGCGCAGGTGGCCAAAGCGGTGGGCATGCCGTGCTGGCCCGGCGCGGGCTCGGACAAGCCACTCGAGATCGTGCGCGGCGCCGTGCGCGAAGCGAAGCTTGCAGCCAGCGACGTGATTTTGGTGGACACGGCCGGGCGGCTGCACATCGACGACGAGCTGATGGAAGAGCTTTCGATGCTGAAGCGCGAGCTTGCTCCCGCGGAAATCCTGTTCGTGGCCGACGCCATGATCGGGCAGGACGCGGTGCGCTCGGCGGGAGAGTTTCACAAGCGGCTGGGCGTCAGCGGCGTGATCCTGACGAAGCTCGATGGCGACGCGCGCGGCGGCGCGGCGCTTTCGATCCGCAAGGTGACCGGCGCGCCCGTGAAATTCGTCGGCGTGGGCGAGAAATACGACGCGCTCGAGCCGTTCTTTCCCGATCGCATCGTGGGAAGAATCCTGGGCATGGGCGACGTCCTGGGCCTGATCGAGCGCGCCGAAAAGACCATTGACGCGAAAAAGGCGCGCGAGCTCGAACGCAAGCTGCGCGAGGACGATTTCACGCTCGAGGATTTCCGCGACCAGTTGCGCCAGATCCGCAAGATGGGCTCGGTCGAGCAGTTGATGGGCATGCTGCCCAAAGTGGGGCCGTTCGCGAAGATTCCCAAGGACGCGCAGATCGACGAGAAGCAGTTGAAGTCCACCGAGGCCATCATCAACTCGATGACCGCGCGCGAGCGCGCCAACCACAACTTGATCGACGGCAAGCGCCGCAAGCGCATCGCCCGCGGCAGCGGCACCACCGTCCAGGAGGTGAACCAGGTGCTGAAGCAGTACGCCGACATGCGCCGCATGATGAAGCAGTACGGCAGCTTGGCGAAAATGAAGATGCGCGGGCTCGGCAAATTCGCCGGGCTTAAATAGGTGCGTCTGTGCCGATCGTAATCAACAACGTGCTCGGGCAGATTCGCACGACCGCGGCGAGCGGCGGCGATCGCGCGGCGCGGGCCAAACGCCTGGCGGAGATGATCCAAAAGCTCGGCGACTACCGCTGGGTGGGCATCTACGACGTGAGCGAAGAGAACGTTTCCATCATCGCGTGGAGCGGGCCGGGCGCGCCCGAGCATCCGACGTTTCCGGTGAGCCAGGGGCTGACGGGCGCGGCGATTCAGGAAAAGCGCACGGTGATTTCGGGCGACGTGCGCAACGATCCCCGGTACCTGACGGCGTTTGGCAGCACGCTTTCGGAGATCATCGTGCCCGTGGTCGGGCCGACAGGAGGGCGCGTGATTGGGACGGTGGACGTCGAAAGCGAGCGCGCCAACGCCTTTTCGGCGAGCGACCAGCAGATGATCGAGCAGTGCGCGCAGGCGGCTTTGCCCCTCTGGCTCCTGCGCTGACGCCCGGATGGCAGAGATAGCGATTGGTGAAAGGGACCGCGTCCGCTATACTAGCAGGATTGAATTGAGGAGGAATTTCGAGTGTTAACGATTCGCCTTGCCCGCTTTGGCAAGAAAAAGCAACCGTTCTATCGCGTGGTGGTCACCGAAAAGACCCGCCCACGCAACGGCCGTTTTGTCGAGATTGTCGGTACCTACAACCCGCTGAAGAAGCCCGCGGCGATTGAGGTTGATAGCGCGCGGGTGGAGTACTGGATCAGCAAAGGCGCGCAGCCGAGCGATACCGTCCGGAGCTTCCTACGCAACCGTAAGCCCGCCTAAAGCGTCCTAGTTCACAGAAGCCCTGCCTCTTTTTGACACGCTCCGGCGAGTTTCTCCGCTGGGCACGGCAAGCTGTGGAGGAAGCTCAATGAGGGAACTGGTGGAGTCGATTGCGAAAGCTCTTGTGGATCATCCCGATCAAGTACAGGTCAAGGCCGTGGAAGGCGAGCAGGTGACGGTTCTCGAACTGCGCGTCCATCCGGAAGATCTGGGCAAGGTGATTGGACGCCAGGGGCGCACGGCGAAATCCATCCGCACGCTGCTGGGCGCCGCCGGGATGAAATTGAAGAAGCGATTCACGCTCGAAATTCTCGAGTAGAGTGGCCACCGAGCAATCACCGCGGGCGGCGGGCGTTACCGTGGCGCGCGTCTTGCGCCCACACGGCCGGCGCGGAGAAGTAGCCGCCGAAATTCTTACGGATTTTCCCGAACACCTCACGCGCCTCGCTTTCGTCGAGTTGTGGGACGTCCGCCCGTTCGCCGCAGCACACGAGCCGCGACGAGTCGCGGTGCGTTCCTGCCGGCTGACGCAGAGCCGCGGCGGCCAGGCGATTTTCCACTTCGAAGGCTCGGATTCGATCTCCGACGCCGAAAGACTGGTCGGCCTCGAAGTGCGGATTCCCTTCGCGGAGAGGATGCCGCTTCCCTCCGGCAGCTATTACGTCACGGACCTGATCGGCTGCGAGGTACGAGAGCGAGGCGGCGCCGCGATCGGGCGCGTGCGCGACGTGCAGGCGACCGGCGAGGATGTGGCGGGGACGCCGGTACTGGTGATCGATTCGCCGCAGGGTGAATTGCTCATCCCGCTCGCGCAGGAAATTTGCGTGCGTGTGGACGTGGATGCGCGGCGCATCGAGGTGATTCTTCCCGAGGGCCTCCGCGAATTGAACCGCGATTCCTAAACTCCTGCGCTTGGCGTAGACTAGCTTCCGGACGGGCGTCGTCGAACCGGCGGGCCAGCATGACAGACGCAAACCGAGAAGACCCCGCACTCATTTGGCTCCTGACGAAATTGCTGGTCTTTACGATCCTGATGCCGGGAAGCGTGACCGTTTGGCTGCCGCACTTCTACCTGTACCGGGATATTCATCACCAGCCGATCGTGTGGTCGGGAACGGCGGTCGCCGGCCTGATAGCGATTGCGTTTGGGGCAGCGGGATATTTCTGGTGCGCGCTCAACTTCGCGGTGACCGGCCGAGGAACCCCGGCGCCAATCGACATGCCAAAGGTGCTGGTGGTGCGAGGACTGTACAAGTTCACAAGGAATCCAATGTATATCAGCGTGCTGGTGGTTCTCGCGGGAGAAAGCTTGCTGTTTTGGTCCGCGCGCCTGGCGGAATACGCGGCGCTGGTGGCGATTGGATTTCATGTGTTCGTCCTGCTGCACGAGGAACCAACCCTGAAAAGGAAGATGGGCGGGGCTTACGAGCGATATGCGAGCGACGTGCCGAGATGGATCCCGCGCGCGAGGCGGCAACGGCGAACTAATGCGCTTTGACATCGTCACAATTTTCCCGGAGTTTTTCTCGGGGCCGCTCGATTACGGCATCGTGCGGCGGGCGCGCGAGGCGCGTCTCATCGAGACGCACGTTCACGATCTGCGCGATTTCACGCACGACCGGCACCGCACCGTGGACGACCGGCCGTTCGGAGGCGGCGCAGGAATGGTGATGAAGCCCGAGCCGCTATTCGAAGCGGTCGAATCGCTGCTCGGCGGCGCGCCCTCGGCAACGCCGACGGGAACGGCCATCGTGCTGCTGTCAGCGGCAGGCAAGCTTTTTCGGCAGGAGACAGCGCGGCAGTTCGCGGGGCTCGAGCGAATCGTGCTGCTCTGCGGGCGCTATGAAGGGGTGGACGAGCGCGTGGCCGAGCACCTCGCCACGGATGAAATTTCCGTCGGCGACTTCGTGCTGTCTGGCGGCGAGCTGCCTGCGGCGATGATCGTCGATGCGGTGACGCGGCTGATTCCCGGCGCGCTTGGCAACGAAGATTCGGCGATCGCTGAATCGTTCAGCGAAGCAGAAGAGGGCGTGGCAGCGGGGCAGCCAGCGGCGCCGGCCGCTGAGGCGTCCCGTGCGACGGGCCGCGGTATTCTCGATTATCCGCACTACACGCGGCCGCAATCGTTCCGCGGATGGGATGTTCCTGAAGTGCTGGTGAGCGGAAATCACGAGGAGATTCGCCGCTGGCGCCGCGCAATGGCCTTGGAGAAGACCCGGCGAAATCGCCCCGACCTGCTCGAAGGCGCGGCGCTCGGCACCGAAGACGGGCGGGAGCTGAAGGGAAGACGAAGCAATTTCGTCTAGGCAGGCGACGCAGAATTCGTTAGAATTAGCGATTGTCCGTTGTGCGCTGGCCCCACCCGAGCGGGTCTGCCGAGAAAAAGAGCCATGAAACCGATTATCGCCAAGCTGCAGGAGTCTCAACTTCGCAAGGATCATCCGGCGTTCCGCCCCGGTGATACAGTGCGCGTACACGTCCGGCTGAAGGAAGGCGAGGGCGACAAGGAAAAGGAGCGCATTCAGCCCTTCGAAGGAGTGGTAATGAGCCGCCGCGGCGAACTGCTGGGCGAGTCGTTCACGGTGCGGCGAGTGAGCTTCGGCGTCGGGATCGAGAGGATTTTCCCGGTACACTCGCCGATGATCAGCGCGATCGAAGTGGTGCGCCAGGGCCGCGTCCGGCGCGCCAAACTGAACTACTTGCGCGCGCGCAAGGGCAAGGCCGCGCGCATCAAGCGCGCCGAAAGGGCTGAGGCAGCACCCGCGAACGACTCCGGCGAATAAGCGCGCAATTCATTCTGGATCTTCGGCCCGCTCCGAGAAATTGGGGCGGGCTTTTCATCTTTTCGCGGGTTCTTCTACGGGCTCATTGACGCTTGACGCGAATCCCCCCTGCCTCCAATTGCGCGACGACGCCCTCCGGTCCGACGAGGTGATCGATTCCCATGCAAACGAAGTACACTCCGGGCCGGGAAAGCATGTCTTTGATGCGAGCAACCCATGACGCGTTTCGGTCGGTGGCAACCGCTCGAAACGCCGCTGGAGAGCGTTCCCGAAAACGCTGAACGGAGGAGACTTCCATGCGCAGGTCGCCTCTCTGCCAAGCAGCGATTCGCGCGTTGAATGCTGGAGCACCTTCGTCCAGCTCGTCTAGCGCTTTCCTGATGAGCCCGGCCTGCACTGCATCGGGCTGAGAGGCTCCCCATCGGAGTGCAGCCTCCGCGCTCCCCCATTCGGAGTGGATTGGTTTTCCGACCTCCGCGGCCCGCTTCGCGAAGACTGGCTCCGGAAGGTTTCCGGGATCGAGCCCTCCTTGCCTCTCAAGCACGCCTTCGAGCAGAAAATATGCGTTCGACGAATTGACGGCGCTTATCCGAACGTCTGCTGTTTGCAAGAATGCCTGCAGTCGCGCCATGTCGTTCGGGCTGAGCAGATCAGAAACGGGCTTGGAGTTCCGATTGATTTCAGCGAGGAGGCTAGGGTCCAAGTTTCCCCGCTCTTGCGGATTCTCAGTCCACAGTTCAACGCTTTTGTTGAAGGCCGCCCATGTCTTAGAGGATTGCCAGTGTGTATCGGCTTTCACCCACATTTGTCCGAACAGAAATACCTCGGCCTTTCCGCTCTTTACAACCCACAGCGGCGGGTCCGCGAGCGTGGGGCACGCCAG
>DATLWP010000439.1:0-24042 GCA_035576265.1 Candidatus Polarisedimenticolia bacterium | reverse complement strand
CGCTCCTCGCAGCATCGCGCGTGCGGCGCATGGTCCCGTTCTTCGTCGGAGATGAGCGGGATATCATACGGAAGAAACGGATCGGAGTTTTGGAATCGAGATCCTATGTTTGAGGCGTGCCCGTGCACGATGCCATGACTTTTCGGAGCCGTCTTCGCCGGCTTCTGTGTTTCCTAATCCTCGGCTTGGCCGTCGCGCCGCTGACTCCGGCGAACGCCGCAGGCGACGACGCCACTGTAACATTCCGCAAGATATTCAAGACCAGCTATCCCGAATTCGTGGAAATTAGGGTGACGGCCGCCGGTACCGGGACCTACGACATTCGCCAGCTCGATGAAGAGCCCAACCCGCAACGCTTTGAGATCGGCGCGCCGCTCGCAAAGCAAATATTCGACCTGGTCCAAAAGCTCCGCTATTTCGACGGGATCGACATCAACATTCATCGCCGCATCGCCAACCTTGGCCAGAAGACTTTTCGTTACGATCGCGGCGGTGTGACTCATCAAGTCAGCTTCAACTACACGCTCGATCCCTTCGCCACGCAATTGCTCAGTATCTTCGAAGGCCTCTCGCGCCAGGAGAGCGATATCGCGGATCTTAAGCGCACCATGCGCTACGACCGGCTCGGCGTCAACGACGTCCTCTTGCGGATAGAGAAGGACTACAAACAGAAGCTGCTTCCCGAGCCCGCCCGTCTCTTGCCGGCGCTGGACCAGCTGGCCGCGGATGAACGCATCATCGATATCGCCCGTGACCGCGCCCGCGCGCTCGCCGGCCACATCCGCAATTCCCGCTGAGGTGTCTTACCGCAGCGCTTGGTCCAATTACCGTGCAGATGTCCCTCACCCGGCGCCAATCCGGGCCGCTACTGTCCCTTCGTGCAGTTCTAGTCCCTGTCCTTTTCTTGTACGATTCTCCGTTTGCGGTGCGCTTCGCCGTATGGCAACGTGACAAGAGAGGTGTGCAGTGAGAGGTTTGATACCAAGAACTTTGAGAAGCGCGCCGCGAACCCATTGGGCTGGCGCGCCCGTGCCGGCCACGGTGCCGGAGGTGCTCCGCAGCTGGCCGTCGGGCGGGGCAGCCTCTTCCCAGATCGCTACAACCGTGGAAACCGAAATCGCCCTAACTCGTTGTAAACAAAGCATCGATCCTGAGTCTAATCGCTACACTTCGCAGCCTGGGTTATTCACCTCCCCGAAGCATGGCGATCGTGTCGATTCGACTGCCGTCCCCCCTGCCCCCCGCCCGCTGCGGCTCATCCATCCCTTCGGGGCGCTGCCAGCATCCGAGTTACTCACGATGGCTGCCCGGCGGTTCGCTACGAGGTTGTTGTTGATTTTTGCTTCGCTGCCGCTGACTCCGCTATGCCTTTCCGCGCAAGTGAATCAGGCTCCGCGCCGCATCACCCAGGCCGTGAACGAAACCAGATTGACCGTGCTCCGCGGCAACATCCATCCCTTGGCGCGCCCGCAATTCGACCGCGGCCCGGCCCCGGCGAGCCTCCCGATGGACCGGATGCTGTTGGTTCTCAAGCGCAGCCCGGAACAGGAGGCAGCTCTCGAAGAATTCATGGCCGAGCAGCAGGATCCGTCCTCGCCGAATTTTCACAATTGGCTTTCGCCCCAGGAATTCGGACAACGGTTCGGCCCTGCCGGCCAGGATATCCAGACCATCACGTCCTGGCTTGCATTGCGCGGCTTCAGGGTCGAGAGCGTTTCAAAGGGCCGCACGGTGATCGAATTCTCCGGCACGGCTGCCGAGGTCCAGGGAGCCTTTCACACCACCATCCACAAATACGTTCTTCCAAACGGCGAACAGCACTGGGCCAACGCAAGCGATCCGGCAATCCCTGCCGCCCTAGCGCCGGTCGTAACCGGCGTGAGTACGCTGCACAATTTCTTTCCCAAGCCGATGAGCCACGTCGCGAGTACGTTTTCGCGTTCCAGATCCGCGAGACCTCAGTTCACTTTCATCGACAGCCAGGGCAATACGAACTTCGTGGTGGGGCCAGCCGACTTCGCGACGATCTACAACGTAACGCCCCTCTGGGATGCCGGTATCGACGGCACGGGACAAACCATCGCGATCGTCAGCGACAGCAATATCAATCTCGAGGACGCCCGGGATTTCCGCAGCATCTTCGGCCTGCCCGCGAAGGACCCCAAGATCATCGTCAACGGCAGCGATCCGGGTCTTACGATTGACGAAGTCGAGGCCATTATCGATGTGGAGTGGTCCGGTGCGGTAGCCAAGAACGCCCAAATCGATCTGGTCGTCTCTCCTACGACGAACACGACGTTTGGCGGCGATCTTTCCGCCATCTATGTGTTGAACAACAATCTCGCCCCGATCTTGAGCGTGAGCTTCGGCCAGTGCGAACTCTTCCTCGGCACGGCCCAAAACGCGTTTTACTATTCCACTTGGCAGCAGGCCGCTGCGCAGGGCATCACAGTATCGGTATCGACCGGCGACGACGGTTCGGCGGGCTGCGACTTCGTTCAAGGAACCACTCCCGCTGCGCAGCCGGCTACAGGGGGCCTCGCGGTAAACGGCCTCGCCTCCACTCCCTTCAACGTAGCCGTGGGTGGCACGGAGTTCAACTATAGCGTCGCGAATCCCCTTCAATTTTGGAGTTCGACCAATACCCCCAATACACAGGCTTCTGCTCTCAGCTATATCCCCGAGGAAACCTACAACGATTCCTGCACGAATGCCGTCGTCTACACTTTTTTCGGATTCAGCAGCGCGGAAGCTGCCTGCAACGACCCTACCGTTCAACAATTTCAGAACTCTAACGGCACTCATCTTGCCGGGCCGGTGGGCGGTTCGGGTGGCGCCAGCAGTTGCATCATTTCGAATGGTTCCCAACGATCGAGTTGTGCTGGCGGCTACCCAAAGCCTTCCTGGCAGACCGGCACGGGCGTTCCCAATGACGGCAAGCGTGACCTGCCGGACATCTCGCTGTTCGCTGGCGACGGAACGATCTCCGGAAGCGCTTACGTCGTCTGCAATCGGGATTTTAAGGGTGTGAATAATGCGCCTTGTAGCTTGACGAATGGCATATTCCTCTATGCCGGCGGCACGTCCGTTTCCGCGCAGGCTTTCGCCGGCATCATGGCGCTGCTCGACCAGAAATACGAGTCCAGGCAGGGCCTCATCAATCCCTTGCTCTATAGCCTGGCGGCAACGGGCGGGAATACTTGCGCTTCGGCCACGAATCCGCCCTCCGCCTGCATCTTCTACGATCTGAACAGCGGAACGATCTCGATGCCCTGCTCCGTGGGCACGCCGGACTGCCTCCCTCCGGCCAATTCCAGCAATACGATCAGCGTGCTCTCCGGAGTTGACGCTGGCACGGGCTACGATTTGGCCACCGGCCTTGGTTCGGTGAACGCAGCCAATCTCGTGAGCGCCCCTGGCTGGACATCCGCCACCGGAGGAGACGACTTCAGCCTGTCGCTCAGTTCGCCGGCCGTCACGGTCTCGCGGGGCGGTTCGGGAGCGGTCACGCTGACCATCACGGGAAACAACGGCTATGCGGGCACGATCAATTTCACGTCGGCATCGTGTTCCAGTCTTCCGGCTGGCGCGAGTTGCAGCTTCAGTCCGGCGTCGGTGACGGGCACCGGGTCGACTTCCGTCACGATCTCGACAACCGCTCCGAGCGTGTTGATCCCGCTTACTCCGCCGAACCGCATCGCACTGCCTGCATTCGGCGCTGCGCTTGCCCTCGTTGGAGCGCTCTCGATCTTTTTTCCATTGCTCCGGCTCTGCTACACGCGGCGTCGCTGGAGCATCGCTGCGGCCCTCGTCGCCTTCGCGTTGGTTTTCGTGATCGTGGGATGCAGCGGAGGAGTAGCAAACAACGGAGGTGGTGGGGGTGGCGGCAACTCCGGCACCCCAGTTGGCACGACAGCCGTTGTCATTACCGCGAAGACAGCGGGGGCAACACCGATTCAACGTTCCGCGACCGTCACACTCACGGTCAACTGACGAGTGTGGCGCGATCCGAGAACCAGAGAGTGGAGCGCGAGAAGACCGGGCGGCTCACCGGACGACGATTCCGGCGTAACCAACCACCTGCTCGAGGTCGCCGCTGACGTCGCCGGAAGTTGCATAGCGGACAAGCGCCGCCTGCTGGGCGCCGGTCTCCCGCACGGCGACCAGCATCGCCACCGTCGCGGCGTAGCCGCACATCGTGATTCCTTCGCCCCTCACCGTATCATACAGGCCGCGCGGATCGAGCCCTAGAACCCGGGCAATCGCGCGCTCATCCTTCACGCGCGTGACCGCGTCGCTCTCGTAATGATTCATGTCGGAGCTGGCGATCACGAGCACGGGCTCGCGCTGCGCCTCGACCACGCGCGCCACCGCGCGCCCCAGCTCCTCGATCACAGGGTAACGGTCCGTTCCCAGCACGACCGGCACGAAGCGAAAATCTCCGGCGAGCTGCTGCAGGAAGGGAAGCTGCACCTCGAGGCAATGCTCGCGCTCGTGCGCCACGGCGTCTTCCCGCAGCCACGGGCAGGCGTGCATCAGTTCCGCGGCCAGCGCGGAGTCGATCTGCGCCTCACCGAAGGGAGTCTCAAAGCTTCCCTCGGTGAGGATCGCCATCGATTCGCCGCGCGGGAAGTGCCGCGGCCCGAGCAGAATGCAGCTCCGCGGAATCTCAAGCGAGGAATAGACGGCGCCCGCGACGTGTCCGGAATAGACGTAGCCGGCGTGCGGCACCACGCATCCACGGGCGCGGACTCTTTCGGGGCCGCTGGAAGTGAATTGTTCGATTTGGTGAGCGAGTTCCCTGGGGGAAGAGGGATAAAAGCGTCCGGCAACAGCAGGAGGGCGAATCATGGAATTTCGGGTGTCGCGATGCGGATCAGAGCGGCTTCGATGGCTTGCCTACGATTTTCAGCGCCACCGTCTGGCCCGGTTGGAAAAGGATCTTCACCTTGTCGCCGTACTGATATCCGCCCCGGTCCGAGAGCTGCTGCATTTTGTCCTTCAAACGCGGCGCGTACGTGAAGGTGTGGATGACCCTTGCGTTCGCCTCGTCGCGAACGATGATTGAATTCGAGTCGAAGTGGATCACTTCGGCCTTGAGCCAGTTTCCCTTTGCCTTCGGCGAGGCTGTACTGCCCGCATTCGCAATGACGGGTCCAACCTGCGCGCGGGCCAAGCCGCCGGGAATCGCCAGCGCAAAGGCGAGTGCGAACCACACGGCCAGAATCCTATATCTCTTCATCGAAGGAAATCTTCAAAGACTTCAAGAACTTGATGTCTTGCGGCGTAATTTCGATCTTCGACGCCGCCTCTTCCTCGTCCACGACTTCTTCATCCACGCGTATGTGCAGGGATTCGAGGAAACGTCGATCCTGCTGCGTAATCCGGGCATCCTGCGCCGTGCGGCGCGCCAGTCCGATTGTCGCGTCGAGCTTCAGCACAATGTCGAAGCCGGCCGCGCGGACGCCGGAAATGGCTTCGGAAATACGCTCGGACTCCGACACGGAATCGTTGATGGCGTGTCCTAGTTCTCGGAGCAACTGCTTCATGTTGTCATCGAGTTGCAAGGGCGTTACCTCCTCGATGTGCCCTTCCTACCGCAATTTTAAGGCGGTGGCAAGCATGAAACAAGTCCCCGTGCGGGGCGCGATCCTCGGCGGTTACCTGTCCCTGCGCCCAGGAGACGGGCAAGCCAGAGGGGCGCGGGTTGTACTACAATCCCTACATGTCTTTACGCGTGCTCGCGGCACTGTGGCGCTCGGCATTGGTGACGATGCGTGTGCTCTGGCGGGTGATGCGGCAGGTCTTTCACGAAGCCATTGGAGCGATGTTCGGCATCTTCGCTGCCTGGGGTGCCTATGCCGCGTGGAAGCAATGGAAGCATGGCCCGATCCTGTGGGTCATGGGCTTGGCGATAGTCTACGCCGTGACGATGGCCGCGTTTGCTGTCGAGTCGTTTCTTCGCGCACGCCGCGTGCGCTGAGCGCGGAATTTGGATAGCGTAATTGGACAATGAACCCGCTCGCGCTGCGTCGACCGTTGTCGGCAAGCCTTATTCGATGCGAGCAAGCAAGAGTCTCTCCTTTTCGTTGGCCACTGTGGTCTTTTCGCGATGACTAACGACACAAAGAAACACGCCAGCATCGCGGAGCGGAAGTCCGCTTCAACGACGGGCCTCGCAATGCCGGCCGTCGTCACACCGGACGATTTGCGCGATTGGGACGCCGAAAGCGATCTCGGCTACCCGGGCCAGTTTCCCTTCACCCGCGGCGTGTATCCGACGATGTACCGCGGGCGGCTCTGGACCATGCGGCAATACGCAGGATTCGGGAGCGCTGCCGAATCGAATCGCCGCTACCGCTACCTTCTCTCGCAGGGGCAAACGGGGCTTTCCGTGGCGTTCGATCTCCCCACGCAGATCGGGATGGACTCCGACCATCCGCTCGCGCAAGGCGAGGTCGGCAAGGTCGGAGTGGCGATCGACTCGCTCGAGGATATGCAGACGCTTTTCGAGGACATCCCGCTCGAGCGCGTCTCCACTTCCATGACGATTAATTCGACCGCTGCGATTCTGCTCGCGCTGTACGTGACCGTGGCCAAGCGGCAGGGTGCGAATCTCGCGCGGCTCGCCGGCACGGTACAGAACGACATCCTCAAGGAATATGTCGCGCGCGGGACGTACATTTATCCGCCGCGGCCGGCGATGCGGATCGTCACGGATATCTTCGCGTGGTGCCGCCGTGAACTGCCGAACTGGAATGCGATTTCGATTTCCGGCTATCACATTCGGGAGGCGGGCTCGACCGATGCGCAGGAGGTGGCGTTCACGCTGGCGAACGGGATCGCTTACGTAGAGGCGGCGGTCGCATCGGGACTGACGGTGGACGAGTTCGCGCCGCAGCTTTCGTTTTTCTTCAACGCGCACAACGAGTTCCTGATGCAGATCGCGAAATTCCGCGCTGCGAGGCGGTTCTGGGCTCGCACGATGCGCGATCGCTTCGGAGCGCGGGATCCCCGCTCGATGATGCTGCGTTTTCACGCGCAGACGGCCGGATCGTCGCTCACGGCACAGCAGCCGGAGAACAATCTGGCGCGCGTGGCGCTGCAGTGCCTCGCAGCGGTGCTCGGCGGATGCCAGTCCCTGCACGCCAATGCGCTCGACGAGGCATTGGCGCTGCCCACCGAGCGAGCCGCGCTGCTGGCCCTGCGGACGCAGCAGATCATCGCGCAGGAAACGGGCGTGGCCAACACAGTCGATCCGGTCGGGGGTTCTTTCGCCATCGAGAAGCTGACCGACGAAATCGAAACGGCGGCGCAGGATTACATCTCGAAAATCGATGCCATGGGCGGCACGCTGCGGGCGATCGAGACCGGATACATCCAGCAGGAGATTCAGAAGTCTGCTTACGATTATCAGAAGGCAATCGAGCGCGGAGAACAGGTCGTCGTGGGCGTGAACCGCTTTCAGGCCGAAGAGGAGCAGCCGATCCCCACGCTGCGAATCGACCCTGAAATCGAGCGTGCGCAGGTGGCGCGACTTCAGGCGCTGCGCGCGCGGCGCGACGCCGCGAAATCGCGCGCGGCGATCGAGGAAGTCGAGCGTCGCGCCCACGGCAACGAGAATCTGATGCCTGCGATCCTGGCGGCGGTTGAGGTTCATGCGACGGTTGGCGAGATTTCGGATGCGCTGCGCCGCGCCTTCGGCGAATACCACGAATCCGTCGTCATCTAATCACTTGAGAAGACCCAAACACAAAGGGCACAGAGTTCGGAAATAGAGCACCGGAAAGAGGCAGCTCGAATTTTGGGTGCTTCCTTTCGATTCAGTTCTCTGCGGCCTCTGTGCTAAGTTTTGCCTTTCTGCATGAAACCGAGAGCAACGCACGGACATGAAATGCGCTGGCCGCGGCGCGTGGTCACGCCAGCGGAAGCGCTGAAATACATTGACGCAGCCGGATTTTGCATGCTGTTTCCGGTGACGAGCGTCCCGCTGCCGTCGCTCTATTGCGCGGTGACGCGGCGCAGCCCGGATGCTGGAGTGCAATTCGACAGATATTTCGAGATGATCTGGCGATGGAAGGACGAGCTGCCGCGCCGGCGCCGCGCGTTCTACGCGAAATATTTTCGCGGCCGCGGCACGTTCATTTCGCGACGGCAGCTTCCCTATTTTCTGGCCATGCGGGATGCGGCGGTCGCCTCGGGCGATCATTACCGGTTCTACCGCGCAGGCCGCATCCGCGACGATGCGCGCGTGATTTGGGGAGCACTCGAAGAATACGGCCCGCTGGCGACCCTCGAGTTGCGCCACGCCTGCAAAATGGATACGACGGCGGGAAACGTCCGTTTCAAGCGCGCCATGCTCGACCTGCAAGGCATGCTCGTGGTGTCGCATTTCGGCGCGGAGCAGGAGACACGCGCATGGGCTTCCGGGCGGTTCGAATTGACTTGCCGAGCGTTTCCGGAAGAAACGGCTGCGGCGGCCAGCATTACTCCGGAGGTCGCCCGGGAAACGGTGGCTGCCAAGTTTCTGGAACATCATCCGGGCGCGCCACCGGCACAATTGGCCCGCCTGTTTGGATGGTCAAACGACCAGGCCGTTGCTGCCTACGACCACGCGAATACCGAAGTTGAGAAGGGCAGAAGTCCGAGATGAGACTGATCCTTGCATCGGCGTCGCCGCGGCGCGCGGAGATCCTGCGCAATGCCGGAATCGCATTTGAGATGCAGGCGACCCTTCTTGACGAATTGCCTCGGGGGGGCGAGACGCCCGGGGAGTACGTGCGCAGGCTGGCCCTCGAAAAGGCCTGCGCTGCAGCGGATGCGGCTGTCGAGCGCTATTCCGGCGACTGTTTCATCGTCGGCGCGGATACGGTGGTGGTCGCGGGCGACGAGATGCTCGGCAAGCCCGCGTCGGAAGAAGACGCTCGGCGCATGCTGCTTCGCCTGAGCGATGCCGTGCATGAAGTGCACACGGGGCTCGCCGTTCTGCGCCGCCCCGGCGGAACCCGGCGAGTCGTCGAAGAAATCACGCGCGTCACATTCGCGCCGCTTTCCGAAGAGGAGATCGAGAGCTATCTCGCGACCGGAGAGCCATTCGACAAGGCAGGCGCGTACGCAATTCAAGGTGTCGCGGGGCGCTACATCACGCGCATCGACGGGTGCTATTTCAACGTGGTGGGGCTGCCGCTCGCGCGACTCTGGTCGCTCCTGCGGGAACTGGGCTGGGAATCGGCGGCACAAGGATAACTAGAGGAGACAAAACCGGCGGCCACGCGGCCGCCGTCTTGGAAGCGAAAGGTCTTCTGCCCGAGCGATTTCGGCGCGCTACTTCTTTTCCTCAGCGGCGACCGTGCTCGGTGGATTGGCGGCTGGCGGGTTAGCGGTTTGGTTCGCCGGAGGTTGCGTGGGCGTTTGGTCGCCGCGCATCCCTTCCTTGAATTCTCGCACTCCCTGCCCGAGTCCCTTCATTACCTCGGGGATCTTGCGTCCGCCGAAAAGAACCAGCACGACGATCGCAATGATCAGCAGATGCATGGGGCTATCCCACATAGGGTACCTACCTTTCACGCCCGGGTTCCTTGAATTGAGGCTACCCCGGCCTTGCGCGTTCAGAGCTTAGAGTATAACACGCTCATCCCCCGCCCGGCGCGTAACGCGCTCGCGATCAAGATACTCGAGCAGAGGGATGGCGTATTTTCGGCTGACACCTGTCAGCTCCTTGAATGCGGTGATGGGCAGCCGGTCGCCGCGGTCCTTGCGATAGGCGGCAATCAAGTCGCGCAGGCGCGCGATCGCGGCGCGATGGAACACGAGATCGTCCGCGACTTTGACCAGCACACTTTCGCGCAAGAGGATCTGCAAAATCTTCTGCGCCCGGCGCGCCTCCACAGGCAATTTCTCAAGCACGGCGGAAACGCTCGGGACCGTAAGTCCGGTGCGCTCAAATTCCTGTGCGATCAGCTCCTTGGCGCGCGCTTCCTCGGGCGAGAGCGAAATTTCGCGCCCCGCGCGCTGCACGAGATCGCCCGCGACGCTCACCGCCCCTTCCTTGATCGCGTCGTCGAGCGCTGCCTGGAAGAGTTCGGGTCGAGAATTGCCGGCGCGCCCGCGCAGCTCCTGCTTGGGCATGCCGGGCACCAGCGGATTGGCGCGATGGAACCGATCCACCGCCTCGCGCAGCGCGGCAGTGCACTTTTTGACCGCTTGCTCGGGAGCGACCATCAACGGGTGCTCGTTCAGCACGCGCAGCTGCTTCTGCGCGGCGAGCTTCGTGACGGCTTCGCGAATTTCGGACTCCATCCATCCCGTGCGCGCCAGAAGTTCGTCGAGCGTGAGTCCGCGGGGCGCCGCTTCGGCCAGCGCCGCGAGCGATTCTTCCCGGCCTCCGCGCTCGAGCGTCTCGAGAGGCGCGCGAACCGTCGGATCGTTGCGCTTGTGCCGCCGGGCGCGGGCGTCGATCACGATGCCTCCGCCAATAGTCACCACCGGCGAGAACTGGCGCAGAATGAACCGATCTCCCGGGAGCAGCAGGATGGCATCGTCCAATCGCAATTGCGCGAGTGCCGACTCACCGGGACCGAGCTCCGCGTGCTCGAGCAATACGACTTCCGCAACCGTCTCGGCCGAGCCCTGGTGAAAATGAGCGCGGGCCCGGTTTCGCAGCGGGCGCGCCGAGGAAAGCAGCGTGATGCGCGCGTCGATTCGCCGGGTGGACTCAAATATTCCGGGCGCGGACAACACCATTCCCCGCTGAATTTCGGCGTGTTCGACACCCGCCAGATTGACGGCCGTTCGCTGGCCGGCCACCGCGCGCTCGATCGGTTTTCCGCCGGAATGCAGGCCACGGACGCGCACGCGCCTGCGCAGCGGATGCAGCTCGACCTCGTCCTTTACCTGCACGCCGCCGGACATCAGCGTTCCGGTGACCACCGTGCCGAAACCCTTGGTGGCGAACGAACGATCGATCGGCAGGCGAAAGTGGCGGGTCACGTCCTTTGCGGGGGCGCGCAGTGCCGCGCGCAGCAGCTCCTGCTTCAATGTGTCGAGGCCAGCGCCCGTGCGCGCGCTGACCGGGATGATCGCGGCGCCCTCGAGGAACGAGCCGCGCGCGAATTCCTCAATTTCGAGGCGCACGAGGTCCAGCATCTCGGCATCCACCAGGTCGGATTTCGTGATGGCCACGAGACCCTGGGGAATTCCGAGCAAGCGGCAAATATCGAAGTGCTCGCGCGTCTGGGGCATGATGGATTCATCCGCGGCGACCACCAGCAGGACGACATCGATCCCGCCGGCTCCAGCCAGCATGTTGCGGACGAAGCGCTCGTGCCCGGGAACGTCCACGAAGCCCAGACGGGCGTCTCCGAGATCGAGAAACGCGAACCCGAGATCGATCGTGATGCCGCGTCGCTTTTCCTCTTCGAGGCGATCGGGATTTGTCCCGGTCAAGGCCTCTACGAGAGTGGACTTTCCGTGGTCAATGTGGCCGGCGGTGCCGACGATGACGTGCTTCGCGCTCACTGTCAGGGGAATGATCCTCGCAGATTGATGCTATCGGAGCGGGGAGCAGCGGTCAAACGCCCTTTGACGCTTAGGAGATTATCGCGAGCCGCGGTGGACCGAGGCGATTTCCTCGGCGATGTCGAGGGCCGCCTTACGGGGATTCGCGGCGGCAGTGATGGGCCGGCCAACGACGAGGTAGTCTGCGCCGTTGCGGATCGCCTGCGCCGGCGTGGCCACACGCGATTGATCGTTGAGGGACGCGCTCGCCGGGCGCACGCCGGGAACCACGATCAGGAATTTGGGTCCGCAAGACCGGCGGATTGCCCGCGCTTCGTGTGCCGAAGCGACAACTCCGTCAAGCCCGGACTGCTTAGCGAGACGCGCAAGGGCGACCGCGCGCGATGCGGGGGAGCCAGAAATCCCGACGTGCCGGAGGGCGGTAGCGTCGAGGCTGGTCAATATTGTCACCGCCAGCAGTGCCGGGCGGTGCTTCTTGCCGCCGACGGCCGCGCGGGCCGCCCTCATCATGGCTGCGCCGCCGGTGGCGTGCAGGGTCATCAGACGCACTTTGGGCAGGGCGGCAGCCGCAGCGACCGCGTGGGCCACAGTATTGGGGATGTCGTGGAACTTCAGGTCGAGAAAGATCCCGAAGCCCAGGCCCGCGAGCTTTTCGATGGCTCGCGGACCCTCAGCTGTGAAGAGCTGGCTGCCGACCTTGAAAAGGCCTGCCGCACCGCGAAGCCGCCGCGCCAAAGCGCAGGCTGGCCCCAGGCGGTCGAGATCCAGGGCGACGATTAGTTGTGATGTTCCGAGGCGGGGCGTTAGGGCACCTTCAGGAGTTCCAAGCGGACCTTGGCCAGGCCTCGCTGCTCAAACCCGAGTCTCCGGGCGACTTCATAGGAGACGTCGAGTTCGCGTCCCTCGATATAGGGGCCGCGGTCGTTGATCCGAACCACCTCGCTGCGGAGGTTCCTCGTGTTGATCACGCGGACGATGGACCCGAGCGGGAGCGTTGGGTGGGCGGCAGTCGCCGCATACATGTTGTAGGTCTCCCCGGTCGCCGTGGGCCGGCCGTCAAAATCTTCGCCGTACCAGCTTGTCATGCACTCCCAGACGGCCAGTGGCTTTGGCTGACCGGTGGGGTTCGAAGTTGCTTGGGAGGTCGAGGTTGCGCTGAATCGCATTTGAGAAGGGCTGCTTTCCTCCCCGAAGGACGTGGGATTGACCGCCGGGGTGAGGATAAGCATACCCAATCCTAAAAACACCGACTCCAGAATCACGAATATTTTAGCTCTCATTTTCACCTAGCCTTATTTGCACCAGCATATTTTACCCTTCCGCAGACCGGGGAGGCAATCCGTTTATTGCTTCAGGGATCCCCGTAACTCACTGATTGCAAATACGTTTTCTTCCTGGCACCATCCTTCGAGGTCGCTCACAATCCTCTCAGAGGCCCGCGGGTCTACGAAGTGGGCCGTGCCTACCTCAACGGCTGAGGCGCCCACGATCATGTAGTCAGCCACGTCGGCGGGGCTTTCGATGCCGCCAACCCCTACAATCGGAATCCCGACAGCCCGACTCGCCTCGTAAACCAGCCTCATGGTTATAGGTTTAACCGCTGCGCCCGACAACCCTCCCGTCGTACTACCGAGACGGGACCTGCGGGTGTGGGCATCAATACACAGCGCTGGGTAGGTGTTCGCTATCACAGCGGCATCGGCGCCGGCAGATTCAGCAGCCTTTGCCATAAGTCCAATTGTTCCAACAGTTGGGGACAATTTTACCCAGAGAGGTCTCGTAGAGGCTTTCCTTGCAGCAGCGACGACCTCCTCCGCAAGGCTTGGGTTGGTACCATACTCGATTCCTCCGCGTTCTACGTTGGGGCAGGAGATGTTTAGCTCATAGCCAGCCAGGCCATCTGCGCCCTCGAGGACACGGATGACCTCGACATATTCCGTCACCGTATGGCCGAAGACGTTGGCGATTATTGCCGTGTCGTACTGCCGGAGCTGGGGGAGTTTTTCGGCTACGAACGCCCGCACTCCGATGTTCTGAAGGCCGATAGCGTTCACCATGCCGCTGGCGGTTTCGCACATCCTCGGAGGGGGCGCACCGGTTATCGGCTCAGCCGAGAGGCCTTTTATGACGATCCCCCCGAGCCGATTCAGATCTACGAGGTGTGCAAACTCGATGCCGTAGCCAAACGTACCGCAGGCTGCAATAACGGGATTTTTGAAATGGAGGGTACCGACTCTGACTCGGAGGTCAACCCCCGAGGGCCGTTGGGCTAGGCGTGCCGGCTCGGGCGAACTCACTGCGGATAGTCTAGCACGGAGGTCAAGGTTTACAGACACGCGAAGGCCCCGCCCCGGGTTTCCCCGGCTGCGGACTCGCGCGTGTCTGTGCTAGGATGAAGCGCCCGATGCGATTCGTAGAAAAGAGACAGCTGCTCTCGGCGAAAGAAATCGACCGGACGCTGCAAAGGCTGGCTCACGAGATCGTCGAAAAGAGCAATGGAACGAAAGACCTCGCCTTGATCGGCGTCCGGCGCCGGGGAGTTCCGCTTTCGCGGCGCCTGGCGAAGCTGATCGGCGACTTCGCGGATGTGACCGTTCCCGTGGGCACTTTGGACATTACGCTCTACCGCGACGATCTTTCGACGATTGGCGCGCAACCCGTTCTCGAGTCCACGCACATTGACTTTCCGGTGGACGGTCGCGACTTGGTTATCGTGGACGATGTCCTTTACACGGGCCGGACGATCCGCGCCGCGATGAACGGTCTGTTCGATCTGGGTCGCCCAAAGCGGATCCGGCTGTGCGTGCTGGTCGATCGCGGACATCGCGAGCTGCCGGTCGAAGCGACGTTCGTGGGCCGTACGGTAGAAACGACGGATGCGGAATTCGTGGAGGTTCGCCTGCGGGAATCGGATGGCGATGAGCGCGTTGTGCTGATGGAGCGCGTTCCCTGAGTCCGAGGGCGATCCTTCCGGAGGCAACATTTAAAGGGAAACTGTGATTCAGCGTCTGCCACATCTGCTCGGAATCGAATCCCTCACACGCGAGCAAGTCGTTTTTCTTCTCGATCAGGCCAAGCCTTTCCAGGAATTTCAGCGGCACCCGCTGAAAAAGCTGGCCACCTTGCGCGGCAAGACCATCGCGGTGGCTTTTTTCGAAGCGTCCACTCGTACGCGCATCAGCTTCACGACTGCCGCGGCCCGGCTCGGCGCGGACACGATGGCGCTGCAAGCCGAGTCTTCGAGCCTCAAAAAAGGTGAATCGCTGATCGACACGGTCCGCACGCTCGAAGCCATGCGGCCGGATGGAATCGTGATCCGCCATGCCGCGTCGGGTGCGCCGGAATTCGTGGCAAGTCGCCTCGAAGTTCCGGTGATCAACGCGGGCGACGGAATGCACGAACACCCTACGCAGGCTCTGCTCGACGCGCTGACGATCCGCGACCGTAAGGGAAAGCTCGGGGACTGGAACGTTGCTATCCTGGGCGACATTCTACATAGCCGCGTGGCCCGCTCGAATATCCATCTGCTCGGCAAGTTCGGCGCGCGGATCACGTTGTGCGGCCCCGCGATGTGGGTGCCGCGCGAGCTCGAAGAACTTGCGCCGAACCTGCGCCGCACCGTTTGCGTGGAAGAAGCGCTTGACGGCGCGGACGTGATCATGGTTCTGCGCGTGCAGACCGAGAGAATTCACGAGCCGGCGCTGGCTCCCGAGGAATACGTGTTGCGCTACCAGCTCACCGAGAAACGCCTGCGCCTGGCGCGGCCCGATGCGCTCGTCCTGCATCCCGGCCCGATGATTCGCGGCCTGGAAATCGATTCCGCTGTGGCGGACGGGCCGCAGTCGGCCGTGCTCGAACAGGTGACCAACGGCCTCGCCGTGCGCATGGCCCTGCTCTACCATCTGATCGGCGGACCCACGGCGGAGTCGCCTGATCCCGCAAAGGATCGAACGAATGCTTCTGATTAAGAACGGCCGCGTCCTCGACCCGGCCAGCAACACGGATGCGGCGTTGGACGTTTTGCTCGAGGGCGACCGCATCTCCAAAGTCGGCGCTACCCTTCCGGCCGCCGGTGCGGAAATTGTCGACGCGAAGGGCCTGATCGTCGCTCCCGGCTTCATCGATCTTCACTGCCATCTGCGCGAGCCGGGCCACGAGCTGTCCGAAACAATCGAGACGGGTACGCGCGCAGCCGCCTGCGGCGGGTTTACGGCCGTCTGCTGCATGCCGAACACGCAGCCGGTGAACGACAATGCCTCCGTTACGCGTGGGATCGTCGAGCGCGCGGCAGCGGCCGGCAGCGTGCGCGTCTGGCCGATCGGCGCGGCGTCGATGGGAAGCAAGGGCGAGGCGCTGGCGGAAATCGCCGCGATGAAAGACGCCGGCATCGTCGCCGTGAGCGACGATGGCAAGCCGGTCGCGTCGGCTCGGCTGATGCGCCAGGTGATGGACTACTGCAACGCGCTTGGACTTCCGGTGATCGACCACTGCGAGGATCCCTCGCTCTTCGCCGGCGGCGTGATGCGCGAGGGGCCGCGGTCCATGCGTCTCGGCCTCCAGGGTATTCCCGCGCAATCGGAATCGATCTGCGTGATACGCGACGTCGAAGTCGCAGCGCTCACTCGCGCGCACTTGCATATCGCCCATATGTCCGCGCGCGGTTCGCTCGATTACGTTCGCGCGGCAAAGAAGCAGGGCCTGCGAGTCACCTGCGAAGTCACGCCGCATCATTTCACCCTTACGGACGAAGACGTCCGCTACGACACGCGTTACAAGATGAATCCGCCGCTCGCTTCGCGATCCGACCGGGACGGTCTGATCGCAGGCCTCGGCGACGGCAGCGTGGACGCCATCGCCACCGATCACGCGCCGCATCATCCCGCGAGCAAAGACGTCGAATTCGACCGCGCGCCGTTCGGCATCACCGGCTTCGAGACCGCGCTCGCCCTTGGCCTGAACGAACTCGTGCACGCGGGCAGGATTTCGCTGATGCGGCTCGTCGAGCTCTTCACGACGGGCCCGGCGCGCGTCCTCGGCATACAACGAAAAATCGCGCCGGGCGAGCCTGCCGATTTGACGCTCTTCTCAACCGATCACTCGTGGACCTTCCGCGCGGCTGAATCGCCCAGCAAATCGCGCAACACTCCATTCGACGGCCGCTCGTTTCGCGGCGCGCCGATGGCCACGATCGTCGCCGGCCGCGTCGTGTTTAAGCGTTAGCTCTCGTGCTTTCAGCCGCGTTTTGCGGCAGCGGTCCGATGTAGCGCGCCCTCGGCCGGATCAATTCCTGATTCGCGTATTGCTCGATCGCGTGTGCGATCCACCCGATCGTGCGTCCCAAGGCGAACATCGCCACCGCGCTCTCCTTCGGCAGATCGAACGAAGAAGCCAGCACCGCGAGCCCGAAATCCAGATTCGGATGGTCGCCTGTCATTTCCTGCACGGCTTCGATCAGGCGATCGGCCCTCGCGAGCGCATTCCCCTTTGCGTTGGCTCTCGCAAGCGACAGCAGCACCGCGGCTCTCGGGTCTCCGTCGGGATACAGCGGATGGCCGAATCCGGGTATGGCATCGTAGGTTTGCAGCCACTTCGCTAGCAGCGCGCGAAGATCGCGTTTTCCCCGCGCTTCATGGAAAAGATCTCCGGCCGCGTGCGTTGCGCCTCCATGCCGGCGGCCCCGGAAGGCTGCGAGAGCGCCCATGACAACCTGGTAAGGCGTGGCGCGAGACGACGCAACGCATCGCGCCGTGAACGCCGAGACGTTGAGCTCGTGATCGGCTGAAAGTATCAACGCCGCTCGCAGGGAGGGAATCGCCGCCGCACGGCAACTCCACGCCTTCGCGAGCTCGGCATCGGCCGTTCGCGTAGCGGGTGCGCCACAGATCGCGGAGGCGAGAAGCCGCAGAATGCGAACGCCGGTTCTCGCCACCGCCATCGGCCGCAAGTCGTGCGCGCCGGCATCCTGCGATGCCGCCCTAGGCAGCACGAGCTGGCAACGCTCGACCGGCCCGAGATTCTGGCCTTTCTCGAAGAGCCCCGTGAAGTCGATTCCCGAGCTGGCCTGCAGCTTTCCGAACAGATTTCGTGCGTGGACGCGATCACCCGTCCAAAGCAGCGCGGCAACTTCTTCCACGCTCGCTCTCTGTGCGAGCTCTACTGCGTCCACGCCGCGATAGTAGAGCCGTCCGTCGCGGATCAGGCTGAGAGCCGACTCCAACACCGGCGAACCCCAGTGCAGTCCGCGCTCAGCCGCCTTTGAAGGATTCCGGCGCAAATCCTTGCGTTCAAGCAGGCGCGCGACGTCCTCGTTCGCGTAGATCCGCACGCGCGGCTGCCCGGAGACTGGTTCGGAGCGGATCATTCCCCGACTCACGTAGCAGTAAAGCGTCGCCTTCGAGATGCCAAGCGCCCGGGCAGCCTCGGCGGCGTTCAAAAAGCGGTTCTGTTTCATTTGTCCTTGCCTCTTGGTCCGATTAGTTGATCTTACAATCAAGATTGACAATATACCCGGTCCGGCCGACATTGGGGAACGGAGAAAAGAAGTGATCGCTGGCGTCCACGAAGGGCTCGAAGGAATCGTCGCCTCCCAGACACGTCTCAGTCTGGTCGACGGCCAGGCGGGGCGCCTGATCCTGGTCGGTTATCCCGTCGAGGAGATCGCCCCGCGAGCCAAGTTTGAAGAGATGACGTATCTCCTTTGGCACGGCAGGCTGCCGGGACCGATGCAGTACGAAGATTTCTGCCGCGATCTGGCATCTCGCCGACCCCTCGCTTCGGCAACCCTCGATCTTCTGCGGGAGGCAGCAAAGTGCGATGTTGCGGTAATCGACGCGCTGCGCATGGCTGCGTCTACACTCTGTATGCCTGGAAGGGCGAGCGCTGAAGAAGAAGCACTTTCCGTTGTGGCCGCCTTCCCGACGATCGTGGGTTCCTATTGGCGAATGAAAAATAATCGGGAGCCCATGCAGCCACGCAGCGATTTGTCTCACTCCGAATACTATCTGCACCAGATTTTCGGAGAAGAAATCGGAGCCGAATGCGCGCGTGCGATGGAAACATATCTCAACACCGTGTGCGATCACGGATTCAATGCCTCGACCTTCGCGGCGCGCGTCATCGCCTCCACTCGTTCGGATGTCGTCTCTGCCATCACGGGTGCCGTTGGCGCCCTGAAAGGTCCGCTCCACGGCGGTGCGCCGGGTCCCGCCCTCGATATGGTCTTCGAGATCAAGACGCCCGAACGCGCCGAAGGGGTGATCCGAGCGAAATTGGAGCGCCACGAACGCCTTATGGGATTCGGCCATCGCGTATATCGCGTGCGCGATCCACGGGCCGACGTGCTCGGTGCCGCCGCTGAAAGATTCTACCGGACCGAGGGAAACAGAAGTCTCTACGAACTTTCTCTGGCGGTCGAGAAGGTGGCGCTCCGGCTCTTAGCCGAGTTTCAGCCGGGTCGCAGAATTCAGACGAACGTGGAGTTCTACACTGCGCTGCTCCTGCACGGACTCGGATTGCCGGTGGAGCTTTTCACGCCGACATTCGCCGTCTCTCGCGCCGCCGGCTGGACGGCTCACGCGCTCGAGCAGCTCCGCAACGGCCGGCTGATTCGCCCTGAGTCGGAATACGTCGGCGACATCGATCTCCGGTATCAGCCCCTCGACAAACGGCGGGACCACTAAGGGCCGATCGTCGGATCACGATCGCTGGCCTTCGCCGTGGCCCGAGTATTTGCACAGGCGACACCGGCGATGGCGATCCACTCGGTTTCCGTGTGAGTCTGCGCTACGGGAGCTCGCCCGGGTTTCCGGTTGCGAGTTTTGGGCTTTTCTAGTGCGCGGCAGGTTCAGCGGCGGGATGCATCCCGTGCTGCGGCACTTCGTGAACGCCGCGCGGGGGCGGCTCCTGATGGAAGCGGAAGAGCTGGTTGAGCGGGCCGGCGCCCTTGCCGATCGGATAGGATTTTTCGATGGCCTTGGTCACGTAGGCTTTGGCTAGAATTACGGCCTCGCGGAGTTGCTGGCCGCATGCGAGCTGCGCGGCGATGGCTGAGGAAAACGTGCAGCCCGAACCGTGCGTGTTGGGGCTCTTCAAGTGGTCCCCGCCGAACGTCTCGATCTCCGTACCCTCGCACAGCACGTCGATCGGCTTTTCGAGATGGCCGCCGGTGACGATCACGGCGCGCGCGCCCATCTCCAGGAGTTTCTGCCCGGCCGCTTTCATGCCGTTCAGATCCTTTACCTCCATCCCCGTGAGGAACTCAGCCTCAGGAATGTTGGGTGTGATCACGCTCGTACGCTTCAGCAGTTCATCGCGCACATACTTTAGGCCCGGGGCATCCAGAAGTTCGGCATCGCCCGCCGTCGGCCGCGAAACCGGATCCAGAACGACGTGGGCGAATTTGTGCTGGTCGAGAAACTCGGCGACCGCGCAGGCGTTGGCCCGGTTCGCCAGCATGCCGATCTTCACGCCCGCGAGGGTGGCATCTTCGGTTAACGCATCGAGCTGAGCGCGCAGGATTGCAGCGGGGGTCGCATGCACAGAGCGAACGCCTTGAGTGGATTGCACCGTTAGCGCCGTCACTGCCGCGACGCCGTAGCAATTGTGCGCCGCAAACGTTTTCAGATCCGCGGCGGTGCCGGCACCGCAGGATGGATCGAAGCCTGCGATCGTGAGAAGAATGGGGGGTGTGGGGTTTCCGTTGCTGGGATTGTTGGCCAACTCTCGATGCCCTCCGCGCAAGGCACGAATGCCGGCGCGGCCCGATTTCGCGTAGGCGCACCCGCAAAGAAAAATGTACGCGCGTCCCGACATCCCACGCAACTAGATTTTTAGCGGGGATCACCATGCGAGCATGCGAAGCAGATTGACGCCCCGCGCAGTAAAACGGGCAAAACTGCCTGTGGAACTACGGGAAGAGGCCGCGGACGAGCGTGGCTTCCGCAACGCGCCCGACCCCGAGCGCGTACGCACCTGTGCGCATGTGTGTGCGATGCTTGCGCATCGTCTCGTGCACTTCGAGAAACGCGCGCCGCATCACGGATTCGAGCTTCGTGTTGACTTCCGTCAGGGGCCAGAAGAAGCTCTGCAAATCCTGGACCCATTCGAAATAACTCACCGTCACTCCGCCCGCATTCGCGAGAATGTCCGGCAGCAGCATGATGCCCTTGCGCGCAAGAACTTCGTCCGCGTGCGGAGTGGTCGGTCCATTGGCGGCTTCGGCTACAATCTTGGCTTTGATCTGATCGACGTTGTTGAGCGTGATCACGTTCTCAAGGGCCGCCGGCACCAGAATGTCGCACTTCATCGTCAGGAGGTCGTCGTTCGACATGCGCGAAGTGCCAGGCATGCCGACCACTGTCCCGGACCGGTCCTTGTAGCGCATGGCCTTCAACGGATCGATCCCGCGTGAATTGAAGACGGCGCCGCGCGAGTCGCCAATGGCCACAATGCGAGCCTTCTTCTCGGAAAATAAGCGCGCCACCAGCGAGCCGACGTTGCCGAATCCCTGGATCGCGACGCTCGCGCCTCGGAACGCCATCTTCTTCACTTTGCACGCTTCTTCGACGACCACCAGCACTCCGCGCGCCGTGGCTTCCTTGCGGCCTTCGGAGCCGCCGATCGAAACCGGTTTGCCGGTCACGACCCCGAGTGTGGAATATCCCTTGGTCATGGAATACGTATCCATGATCCATGCCATTGTTTGCGAATCGGTGTACATGTCCGGCGCGGGAATATCCTGCTCGGGTCCGATCAGCGGGAGAATTTCGGCCGTGTAGCGCCGCGTCATGCGCTCGAGCTCGGGCTTGCTCATGCGCTTGGGATCGCAAACTACGCCGCCCTTGCCGCCGCCGTAAGGGATGTTGACCGTGGCGGTTTTCCAGGTCATCCACATCGCCAGCGCCTTCACTTCGTCCGGCGTGACTCCCGGATGGTAGCGGATGCCCCCCTTGGCAGGGCCGCGCACGACGTTGTGCTGCACGCGATAGCCGGTGAACACCTTCACCTGCCCGTTGTCCATCTTCGTCGGGATCGACACTTCGAGCACACGCTTCGGCGTGCGCAAGATCTGGCGAAGCCCTTGATCGAGCTTCAGGTATTCGGCGGCGATATCGAACTGGATCTGCGCGATACGGTGGGGGTTCAAGTCCTCGCGCGGCGCAATCCGCGGTATAGGTTGCGGAGCCGGCTTGGCAACGATGGCCATCGTGCCTTCCTCCTCAGGGTGGGACGAACTACGCTGCCCTCATCTCGATCTTGCTCTGCAAACTCTCGGAAATGCCCCGGGGCCCGTAAGTCAAGCAAGAATCGAAGTTTAGCCAAGCCGTCGAGGATGTCAATGAAAACCAGTGACAAAGCCCTAAATCGAAGCTTTCCGAAACCGTTTATCGCGGTTGTGAAAGGACGGACGTCTCTCTAAGTCGTTACAAATAAGTTACTTATGGTGCCCATCGCTCGTGCGCTGACCCGTACCTTAACGGTCACTTTGGCTATTAAACTTCAGTCCGCGAAGGGAGGGGATCGGCCGAGGTGACGTTTCGTGTCGCTCCCGGAGAATCCGACGCTACAAGCTGCGGCCCTTCAAAACCCTGCAACTTCTCCAAAGGTCGAAGCATCAACGTCCTTCAGGAGCAGCTTACCCAAACCACAACGAAACGAGCCGCTCGCTGAACCGGCCGAGCTGCGCGGCCCGCTACGTTCATTAGGAGGGAGATCCGAATGAAGAAAGCTATCGGCATGGTTGGAATGGTCGCATTCCTGTTGGCCACGATC
The DNA here is from genome assembly GCA_035576265.1 of Candidatus Polarisedimenticolia bacterium. Classification (GTDB taxonomy): domain Bacteria; phylum Acidobacteriota; class Terriglobia; order Acidiferrales; family UBA7541; genus Palsa-295. Next base: position 1,755 of record DATLWP010000439.1, on the reverse strand, counting down.
AGCATCGCCACGCTGGCTGCGGCTGAGACGACGACTTGGACGGGCTGGATTAGTGACAGCCACTGCGGTGCAAAGGGGATGAGCGCCACTCACAAAGCCTGCGCCATAAAGTGCGTCACCCAAAAGGGCGCGTCCTGGGTCTTCGTGGACGGGAAGACCAAGAAGGTCGTTGCGATTACGAACCAGGATGCGGTGAAGCCCGACGCCGACCTCGGGCATGAAGTGACAGTGACGGGTCGCCTGGAATCCAACGGCTCGCTCCAGGTAGACAAGATAGAAGCCGCCAAGATGTAGAACTTCCGGCAGGGTGCGGGGTCTGGAGATCGTTCCCCAGGGTCTGCACCCTGCTTCCCCTCCGACTTTCGCCTATCTCCTCGCGCCCCGTTCCTCAAGATTCTGTCGGAATGCGATCGACACCCATGTATGGGCGCAGTGCTTCCGGGACGAGGATCGAGCCGTCCGCCTGCTGGTAGTTTTCAACGATTGCGATCCAGGTGCGACCCACGGCCAGCCCCGATCCGTTGAGCGTGTGCACGAATTCGGATTTGCCGCCGCCCTTTTGCTTGAAGCGGATTCCGGAGCGGCGCGCCTGAAACGCCTCCGTGTTCGAGCAGGAGGAAATCTCCATGAACTCGCCCGAAGACGGCAGCCACACCTCGATGTCGTAGGTCTTCGATGAAGCGAAGCCCATGTCGCCGGTGCAAAGCTTGACGGTGCGGTGGTGCAAACCGAGCTTTTGCAGGACGGTTTCGGCGTTGCGGACGAGCGATTCGAGTTCGTCGTAGCTATGCTCGGGCCGCGTGAATTTGAAAAGCTCCACCTTCTGGAACTGGTGCTGGCGCTTGATGCCGCGCGTGTCTTTCCCCGCCGCGCCGGCTTCGGAGCGGAAGCACGCGGTCCAAGCGCAGACCTTGATGGGCAGCGCATCGGCGTCGAGCGTCTCGTCGCGGTGCAAGCTTGTCAATTCGACTTCGGCCGTGGGCGTTAGCCACAGGTCCGTACCCTCAAGATGAAACATGTCCGCGGCGAATTTCGGGAGCTGGCCCACGCCCGTGAGCGACGCGGTGTTGACGATGAACGGCGGCAAAATTTCCGTATAGCCGTGTTCCCGCGTGTGCACATCGAGAAAGAAATTGGCAATGGCGCGCTCGAGGCGCGCTCCGAGGCCCTTATAAACGGCAAAGCGTGCCGCGGCGATCTTTGCGGCAGCGGAAAGATCGAGAATTCCACAGGCCTCGCCTACTTCCCAATGCGGGCGTGGCACGAAGTCGAATTTCGGTGGCGTGCCCCAGCGGCGCATTTCCACATTGTCCGCCGCGCTGTGTCCTACCGGGACGCTCGAATGAGGAATGTTGGGAATGACCAGCAGGAATTGCCGAAGCTGTTCATCGAGCTCGGCGATGCGCTCGTCGTTCCGCTTGACCTCGTCGGACACTTCCTTCATCCGGGAGAGGATCATGGACGCGTCCTGGCGGACCTTCTTAAGCCGGGCGATTTCGTCGCTGGCTTTATTGCGCTCGGCCTTCATTTGCTCGGTGGCGCGGATGATCTTGCGGCGCTCGCCGTCGATTTCGCGAAACGACGCGAGGTCGAGCGTGATCCCACGGTCGCGCGCCACCTTTTCAATCAGGTCGAGGTGTTCCCGTACATATCCGAGATCTAGCATAGGCGGATAAGAATAGCTGAAATCGGCGATGGGTGAATAGAGATTGGTAATACCGGGGGAAAGCGCGAGCCGGTGGCAACACGCAGAGA
>DATLWP010000438.1:0-1748 GCA_035576265.1 Candidatus Polarisedimenticolia bacterium | reverse complement strand
AGGGTCATTGCTCGGTCCACCAGCGGTTCTTGCCCGAGCATGTCGAGTGCGTGCGCAAGAAGTTTCCCGGCATTCGCGTCATCGCCCATCCCGAGTGCCGCTGGGATGTCTGCGAGCTGGCGGACGAGGTGGGCTCTACGGAGCTGATCGTCAAGCGCGTGGCCGAGTCGCCAGCGGGAAGCCAATGGGCGGTGGGGACGGAGATTCACCTGGTCAACCGGCTTGCCAAGGAGCATCCGGACTGCCTCGTCGTTTCGCTCGAGGACTGCGGCTGCCTGTGCAGCACCATGTTTCGCATCTCGCCGCAGCACCTCTGCTGGACACTGGAAAGTCTGCTGGCCGGCCAGGTGGCGAATCGCGTCAGTGTGGACCCGGAGACCAAGTGTTGGGCACGCCTGGCGCTCGACCGGATGCTGAAGATTGTGTGAAAGGTTGACGCTCGAAAGTTGAAAGCCAACGCTAAGGGCTGCCTCTCCACCTCCAGCTGCTGATTCTCGACTTTTGAATTATCGAGCGTGGACTCCGCTTATGCCCGACAGATACTTCAACCGACGCGAGGCCGAAGAGCTCCTGCCCGTGATCGGGAAATGTCTCGAGGAGGCGCGCGCCTGCAAGCAGAAGGTCGAAGCCTGCGATCTCGACATTTCCCGCACCGCGGCCCAGATTATGGTGTTGGGCGGGTCGATTCCGCCTTTCGACTCGCTGGCTGAAATCCGGGCCTTACGAGAGCGCTCCGTGACCGCGTTGCAGGAACAGGTGAGCCGGATACAACAGACCGGCTGCCAGGTAAAGGACTTGGACGAGGGACTGGTCGATTTTCCCAGCTTGATGAAGGGCCAGGAAGTTCTTCTCTGCTGGAAGCTGGGGGAGGAGCGCGTTCTGTATTGGCATGGGCTGGAGGAGGGTTTTGCCGGGCGCAAACCCCTGGACGATACACCCGGCGATACTTCGCCCGGCGGCACAACACCCGTCCAATAGTGTCGGCATCGTTCGGGCTTCTGGAACATGCGCGGTCCCTGTGGCCGCGGGTTGCGGAAGGTTTCTGCAGGTTGTAGACTGAGTTTTCAAGAGAGAACCAGCCGAAAGTGAGGTCAAGAAATGCTGCCTCCGATTCGTAGCGAATGGGTCAAAAAGCGAACCGGGCCCATCCGCACGCAGATTCACTATGCGCGCCAGGGCATCGTCACCGAGGAGATGGAATTCGTCGCAAAGCGCGAAAACCTCACGGCAGAAACGGTGCGTGACGAAGTGGCGCGGGGGCGGATGATTATTCCCGCCAATAGCCGCCACGTGGAACTCGAGCCGATGGCCATCGGCATCGCGGCCAAATGCAAGATCAACGCCAACATCGGCAATTCGGCCACCACCTCGAACATCGATCAGGAGCTTGAGAAACTTCACACCGCCGTGCACTTCGGCGCCGATACGGCCATGGACCTTTCCACGGGCGGCGACATTCCCCGGATTCGCGAAGCCATCCTGCGCCACAGCCCGGTTCCCATCGGCACGGTTCCCATTTACGAGGCGCTCACCTACGTGAAACAGGTTCGCGACCTGACGCCCGAGATCATGCTGGAGGTCATCGAGAAGCAGGCTGAGCAGGGCGTGGATTACATGACCATTCACGCCGGCGTGCTGCGCGAGTTCATCCCCCTGACCCAGCACCGCATCACGGGCATCGTGAGTCGCGGCGGGGCGATCCTGGCCCAGTGGAGCGTCGAGAACAACCAGGAGAATTCCCTTTACAC
>DATLWP010000437.1:0-8088 GCA_035576265.1 Candidatus Polarisedimenticolia bacterium | reverse complement strand
CACAGCCGTCTTTACACCTTCGCGCTGGATGCGCACATGCCCATACCCGGTTCGCCCTACGCTGCTCCGCGGAACGCCGCCCCGGCCCCGGAGGCCACTCACAAGCCGAATCAGCCCTGAGCCACGTTTCGTCTGCGCTATCTACGAGCCCGGAAGCCACCGCTTCCGGGCTCTGTTTTTTCGCGAGAGTTCTCGGTTCACCTCCGGCCCGCTGGTATCACGATTGTGATGATCTAAATTGCAATTTCGCCCCCGACAGGACTATAAATGGGCCGTTCCGCGCAACGGGTTTGTCGGATATAGGGATTCCACGGAGAGGTGGGTTTATGAATCGACGCAAAATGTTGTCGCTCCTCGGGCTTTCCCCGGCTTTGCTTGCAGGCGCGTCCGTTGACGCGAAGGAGTCGAAGTCGCATGCGCGCCCCTCGAAGACTGCTTCAGCCGAAGGCAAGATCACGGCGCTCAGCCCCAAGGGCACACCGCCGCCCATCCAGCTCATTCCCATGGCCCCGCGGCTCGACAGCCTGGACGGTAAGACCGTCTACCTGGTGGACACCGGCTTCCCCGGCGGAGGATTTCTGCTGCACGAGATGGAGAAATGGTTCAACCAGAATATGCCCAGCGTCACGGTCGTTTTCCGGCGAAAAACGGGTCCGTACTTTGACGATGACCCACCGCTGTGGAAGGAGATCAAGGCCAAGGGCAACGCGGCCATCATGGCCGTCGGTCATTGAAGCACCTGCACTCCAGCGACCGTCGGTCACTGCATAAGCGTCGAAAAGCTGGGCGTCCCGACCACTCCCGTCGTCACCCGGGCGTTTGAGGAACTCGCCATCCTGAACGCGGCAAAAAGAGGAATGCCGCACATCCGCATTACCTTCACTCCTCATCCCGTCGCCGGCAAGACACCCGAAGAGCTTTGGAAGTATGTCGAAGGCGACGACCCCGTCAGCAGCAAGCCCATGATGAAGGAGATCGTGGACGCGCTCACGCGGCCTCTATCCGACGACGACAAGAAAACCGGCACGATCACTCCTTCCACGGGAGCGTCCAGCTTCACGGATACGGCGGACAACCTCCACGAATACTATCTCAACAACGGCATGACGGACTTTCTCCCCGTCGTTCTTCCGACGGAAGAACGAGTGGCGGCCATGCTCAAGGGCACGAGCCACAAGCCTGATGAAGTCGTCGGCAAGATGGCGGGCGGCGCCTATGCGCCGTGGGAATACACGGTCAAGCAGGTAGCCGTAAACGCGGTAATGGCCGGCTGTCGGCCGGAGTACTTCCCCGTCGTTCTGGCCATTGCCTATTCCGGCACGCCCGCACTGATGAGCTCGACGAACTCCTTCGCCTATGCCGCCGTGATCAACGGGCCGATTCGCGACAAGCTCCAGATGAACTACGGCATCGGCGCCATGGGACCGTTCGCTCAATCCAACGCCACGATCGGCCGCGCTTGGACAATCCTCACACGAAATCTCGCCAACGGCGGCATTCCCGGCGACACCTACATGGGCTCGCAGGGAAACAATCTCAACTACAACAACCTCGTCATGGCCGAAAACGAAGCGGCCAACCCATGGACTCCTTTCCACGTGCAGAAGGGCTTTAAGGCCGAGGAAAACGTCGTCAGCCTTTTCCGGGGCCTCGGCATCTGCCCGGGGCAGGGCGCAAAGGGGACTAGCACCGACACGCCGAAGTATGAAGAACAGATCAGCGATCTCTTCAGCGTCTTCACCGGATTTTTCGGCGGGCTGGCTGTGGTCGATCCGCTGATCGCGCAGAGCCTGCACGAACGCGGTTACGATACGCCCGAAAAATTGGTCGCGTGGCTCTACAAGAACACCGTCCAGAGCGTGAAGGATTATAAGAGCCGCGACTTCGCCTATGGCTTCGACTACCCGCGCGCCCTCAAGGGAATGGAGCCTTACGCCACCTGGTACAAGATGCCGGACGACGCGATGATCCCGCGCTGGCCTCATGAGAGAGACATCAACGTCGTCGTCACCGGCGGGCAGACCAACGCGTTCTTCCAGGGAGGCAGCCTGAGCTACACCGTCAGCGTCTCGATCGACAAGTGGACGTAGCGCAGCCGGCAGTGCAGCGCGTCAACGGCCGGTTTTCGACGAATGTTTGTTCGGCAACTCGAACACCCAGATGGCGGCGCCGTGACCGGGCGGATTCTCGATCTCCGGCACAAGCACGGGGAATGTTGCCGTCATCGGGCCGCCGCCGCCGACGCCGACGGCCAAATACTCTTTCCCGCTGACGCTGTAAGTGATCGGGCAGGAGTTCGGAACGTCGTTCAAGCGCACCTGCCACAGCTCGCGGCCCGTCGCGGCGTCATACGCCTTGAGGTAACGATCGAGCGAGCCGGCGAAAACAATCCCTCCTGCCGTCGCGAGCGCGCACGTGGTTTGCGGCGCGCGCTGCCGGTCGATCCATAGAACTTTCTTCGTCTCGAGATCCAAAGCCTCCACGCGGCCGTAGTTGCCATCGCTATCGGGTCGCGGCCGTATGAACCAGTTGACGCCCGACGTCAGGTTGCCGCGCTCACCCGGCGGCGCGGGAATCAGGTCCATGCACGTTTCCTCCATCGGAACGTACAAGACCTTCGTCTGCGCGTCGTACGAAGTTGCGATCCAGTTTCTGCCGCCACCCGGATGCGGGCAAATCGTGTGCGGCTTGCCGTCTCCCACGACCACCTCGGGATTGATGGTCTTCTCGCCGGTTTTCGGATCAACTGCTGTGACCACGTTTTGGAGTCCCAGATCTTTCGAAAACACATACTGGCCCGTCGCTGCATCGAGCGCGTCGAACAGCGCCATCTTGCCCGCCGTGACCACGAGCTTCCGACTCACTCCATTCACCGGCAGATTGATCAACTGGCGCTCGAACGCCCAATCGAGGTCCCACTGATCGTTGTGCACGTGCTGGAAGTGCCAGACGAGCTTCCCGGTATCCGGATTGAACGCCAGCGTCGTGTCGGTGTAGAGACTGTCGTTCGTAATGCCGGGCTTGTTGATCGGGTGAAGCAGCGGCCCGGTGTCGTACGTTTGTGCGGTGCCGAAGTACGCGAGATTGAGTTGCGGATCGTAGCTGCCCGCGGTCCAGACCGAAGCGCCGCTCCGCTTCTCGAGCGGCAGCCCGTTCCAGCTGTCGCCCCCGTACTCGCCCGGCCGCGCGATCGTGTAGAAGCGCCACGCTTCCTTGCCCGTCTCGAAATCCAAAGCTACGATGGCGCAGCCCCCCGGCGATTGCCCTCCGATACCCTGCATCACTTTGCCCCTCGCCACCAGCGGTCCGCCGGTGACCTGCCAGCCCTTTTTGTAATCGGCGATCTCCCGGTCCCAAATCACATTTCCAGTCTTCACGTCCAGCGCCACCACGTGGTCGTCCGAAGTGGGCACGAACAGCCGGTCGCGATAGATGGCCATGTTGCGCTTGAAGATGACCCGGGCGTCGCTCGGCATCTTCCGCGAGTATTGCCAGAGCAGATCTCCCGTCACGGCGTTGAGCGCTTGCACGTGATCGCCGTAGCCGTGCACGAAGATGACGCCGTCGTGGACCAGAGGCGTCGCTTCGTTCGGTCCGTTTGGCAGCGACCACGCCCAGGCGACGCGCAGGCTGCTCACATTGCTCTTGTTGATCTGTTTAAGCGCGCTAAATCCGTGATCGTTGTACGTTCTTCTCCAAAGCAGCCAATCTCCGGTTGGCGGATTCTGCAGCATCTCGTCCGTCACCGGCGTAATCGTGTCCAAAGGATTCGGGATTTTCACCGGCAGAGGCGGCGGAGCCAGCGGCGAATAAGGCATCATTGCGCCCGCGCGCCGCGTCGCGCCTCTCGGCACAATCATCGCTGTGAGAGCTTTTGGATCCGTCGGCAACTCCGTGTTTGTGGCCTGGACGCCGTTTTCCGCCAAAATGTAGGCAAGAAGCTGCGCGTACGCCTGATCCCCGAGCGTTCCCGGACTCGCCGGCGGCATCTTCGTGCTGATATACGTAAACAGGGCCTCGGCCGTTTTTCCGCCCCAGTTCTGGCTGAAAGTGACGCCCTTCAGCGAACCCGCGAATTCCCCGCCGCTCAGGTCGCCGCCGTGGCACGATGCGCAGCTGTTGGCGTATACGCTCTTGCCTCGCGCGGCTTGGTCTGCGGTGAATGTCGCAATATTTCCAGCCATGATTCCCGGTGCGCGCGGCGGCCCCGAAGGCGCCTGCGCCGCCAGCAACGCGGCCGTCCCGACCCACCAGCCGATCCCTATGACGCAACGAACGATTTCTGCTCTCTGCAGCTTCATAATTCCCCCCGGGCGTATTCTCCTTCTAGCGGCTTCCCGCCAAAACTCCACCGAACTGACCTGCTTTCGCTGGTTTCCGGCCCGCATTCCACCACTATTGCGTCAACATGGCCAGCACAATCATTCATGCGGGGACATCTGACGCCACCCCTTGTGCCTCATTGCCAATTCCCTGCCGTTCGACGTAACATTCGCGAGTTGCGCCAAAAAGAAGTGGAGGAGCATGGCGATGGACGACGCGGTTTACATCCTCGGCATTCACAGCACGCCTGTCGGGCGTTTCTTCGAACGCTCACCGAAAGATTTGGTGCGCGAGGCTTATCTCGGAGCCCTGCAGGACGCGAAGCTCGACGGCGGCGCCATCGGCCACGTCTGGTTCAGCAACATGATGCTCGACTTCTGGGGCCAGCCCAACGTGAAAGGGCAAGTCTGCCTGCTGCCTCTGGTTCGCGAAGGCCTGCTTCCACCCGGCGTGCCGACCACCAATGTCGAAGCTGCCTGCGCCAGTGCCAGCCTGGCGTTCAATGGCGCCTGGAAGGAAATTCTCTCCGGACAGTGCGAAGTTTCCCTGGCCATCGGGATGGAAAAGATGCACGACCCTACTCGTCGCGCCGAGTTCTTCGTCCGGCTCGAAAAAGGCACCGACTGGCTTGATCCGCAGGACTGGCTCGACATGTACGACAAAGTCGCCGCCCAATGCGGCAGCCGCTTTGAGCGCAGCCCGGACCGTTCGATCGCCATGGACATCTACAGCCTGCTGGCGAAAACGCACATGGCTCGCTACGGCACGACCGCGCGGCAGATCGCCAGCGCCGCCGCGAAGAACCACACCAATTCGGTCGGCAACCCGCGCGCCCAATATCGATTCCCGATGGACGTGGAAGCTGTCCTGGCCGACCGCATGGTCAGCGAGCCGCACACACGCGCCATGTGCGCTCCCATTGGCGACGCTGCCGCCGCCGCGCTTGTATGCTCACGCAAATTTCTAGAGAGCCGCCCGCCGGAAGTCCGCGGCCGCGCCGTGCGCGTTCGCGGCCACGCCGTAGCCGGTGGACGCCCCGACGGCTCCTGGGAGGACGACCGCGCTCCTGTGCTCGCCTCCCGCCGCGCCTATCGCATGGCCGGTCTGACGCCTGCCGACATTGATCTGGTCGAACTGCATGATGCCGCTTCGTTCGGCGAAATCCACCTCGTTGAGGACCTCGGGTTTTGTCCGCGCGGCCAGGGCGGTCCCTTCACTGCTTCCGGCGCCACCGCGCGCAACGGCCGGATTCCCGTAAATCCCTCCGGCGGCCTAGTTTCGCGGGGACATCCCATCGGCGCGACGGGGTTGATGATGCTTAATGAGCTATGCCTCCAAATTCGCGGCGAGGCTGGCGCCATTCAAGTTCCCAAGGCGCGCATCGGCTTGGCCGAAAACGGCGGAGGACTTATCGGCAAGGATCTCGCCGCCTGCGTGGTCACAATCCTTGAAGCAGCCGCCTAGGGTCGCGTCCTCAAGGCTTGTGCAAATTCTCTTCAGGAGGCCGGGGCTTCAGCTCCGGAAACGACAGCGCTTTATTGAAGCGTATTCGCCGTACATGACAGTTGGGGAATTCTTAACCATTGAGGTCGCTGCAGTGCCTTTCGGCGGCATGCCGAGAAATGCTAAACGATGTGATTCTGAGGAGTCTCCGCCGCGGCGGGCGACGAGGCATCTCTTATTGTCTCAACTTTTCTCAGAGAGAAACGCCTCGCCACACTGGATTTGTACCCCGAAGCCGCCGATGGCGGCATGCTTGATTTACCCATCTCCGCGACTGAGTATAGACTGAGGTTCCTGACCCGAATGCGACTTTGCGCCATCCTTGCTCTTGTAGCGCTGCTCACTCCCTCGGCGCTCTCCGCGCAGGCGTTTTCCCCGGCCCATGCCCAGCCCGTCGGCCTGCCCTTCACCGCAATCATTGGATTCGGCAACCAGTACGATGGCGGCGACGAGCTCTACGACGCTCGCATTACCGTCCTCGAAATCGTCCGCGGCTCAAAGGCGTGGGACACCCTGAAGCGAGCCAGCGCTTCAAACGCGCCGCCGAAGCCCGGCTTCGAATTTCTCTTGGCGCGCGTGCGGTTCGAGTTTTCCGCACGGACTTCGCCGCATCACTACAATTACACACTGCGTCAGAATCAATTCACGGCCATGTCCGCCGCTGGAAATGAATACAAGGCTCCGGCCCTCACGATGCAGCCGGCTCCGGCCTTGAGCGGCACGCTCCGATCCGGAGAATCTGTCGAAGGCTGGCTAGCGTTTCAGGTGCCGCAGACCGATCGCAAGCCGATCATGGTCTTCCGCGAGGACGTTGGAAGCGTCTTTCACGAAGGCGGCGGTTCGTTTTTCCAGCTATACGTTCAGAACTGAGTTCGCCAGGCGCTAACTTACCGGTAGATGAACATGATGTCCACGATTCGGCCGTCGCCTGCCAGAATCATGGCTCGATTCTCCAGGACCGCGCGCGAGTAGCCCCCCGGCAGCGGCCTCAGTCGCCGATCGAGTCTCTCTGGAAAGGGCCGGACGCGCTTCTGAAGGCCCGGAGGCAATGTGCCGTCGCGTCGAAGATGCTTCTCGAGACCCGGAGGCAGATTCCCATGCCGCTTGGCGAGGCCAGGCGGCAAATCTTCGCGGTCGGAATCGAAATAGGCGCGGATGATTCGCTGGTCGCGCTGGGAGAACATAACCGAATCGTCATCATCCTGGTCGGCGTACGACGGCTCTCTGCGCCAATTCGGCGAACTCGGCCGAGCAGTCGGGGCCGGTGTTTCGGCTTCCGCGGACGTATTTCCTGCCACTGCGAATGTGAGCTCCGTTTCCGCAGGCAGTGCGATCTCCTGCTTGCCCGTCGCATAGGCTGTCCCTGTGCCGGCACCCGCCCCAACCAAGGTACCTATCGCCGCTCCCTTCCCTCCGCCGGCGATGGCTCCCAGAATCGCTCCGGCAGCCGCTCCACCGCCGATCAGCGCGGTGTTGCGTCCCGCATGAGACTTGCCATCGATTTGCAAGACTTCGGTCTGAACGGCCGTCCTCCCGACGCTGGTCAGTTGCAGCGAAATGGAGGCGGGCCGCTTGAGTCGTCCCGAACTTACGACTTCGATCACTTGCCCGCTGACTTTGGCGTTCTTTGCAAAGATCGTCCGGCCACCCGAACGCACGGGCTCGGCTAAGGTAGCTGAGAATGATTGCCCTGCCTGGGTCTCGCCGGTGTTCAGTCGATCCAGCAGGCGCACTTTGATTTCAGTCCCGGGCCTGAGGGACTGCGCCATGCACAGGGGGCTGAGTACAAAAAGAAGAAGCCCGAGCACCGACAATAGTGAGAACCACGACCTTTTCATATTCGTCGCTCCTGCGATTCGATTGGCCGACATCGAGCTAGGGGACCGTTAACTCGTGTATGTCCGGCTCCTCGCCCAACCTACAACCTCCGGCAGCACAGCGAAACAGTACCTGCGTACAGGTCGAACACAGCGAGTAAACCTGTCCCTTGGGACAGGCGCACTGGTCCGCTCAAAATGCAGCTGCAGCCGTTGCCTTCGATCTCGCGCGCCAGACAGTCTTCGGCAGAGGCGTTGTGAGCGACGAAGTCTCGCTCGACGTCCGCGACGATTCCGAATTTCACGAGAAGATGGCGCGCCCGGAGGGATTCGAACCCCCGACCCTCTGCTTAGAAGGCAGGAGGGCGGGAAATCCTAAGTGCCTTATTGTCCGTTGCATCCGGGTGCGTTCCTTCTAAAACCTGCTCCCTAGTTGGGCTACGCT
>DATLWP010000436.1:0-10821 GCA_035576265.1 Candidatus Polarisedimenticolia bacterium | reverse complement strand
AGTCCTGATCCGCGCCCTCGAGCCGCTCGATGGCGTCGAGCGGATGAAGCGCCACCGCGGGGTATCGCGATTGCTCGATATCGCTCGTGGCCCCGGCCGGCTCGCAGCCGCGATGGCGATTGCCAAGCGCTTCGATGGCGTCGATCTCTGCGCCCCCACGAGCCCGCTCTGGATCGGCACCGCTGCGCGCCCCGTGGGACCCATCGGCGTGAGCGCGCGTATCGGAATTTCGCGCGCGACCCGCCGCAAGCTCCGCTTCTACGAGCGAGGAAATCCGTTCGTCAGCGGCTCGCCAAGGCTGCGGCGATGAGATCCGTGCGAGAGATTGAATTCGTGGTGGTCCTCAGTATGATGCCGCGCACCGCCGGTTTTGCACAGGAGGGCGAATGAGCGAGCCTCTCACCGTCATTGCCCGGTTTCGGGCCAAGCCCGGCCAGGAATCACGCGCTCTCGAAACCCTGCGCGCCCTGGTCGAGCCGACGCGCGCTGAATCCGGCTGCATCAATTACGACCTTCATCAATCCATCGAGGATCCCGCCTTCTTCGTTTTTTATGAGAACTGGGAGAGCGCCGCGCATCTCGAGGAGCACTCGCAATCGCAGCACCTTCAGGCACTGCGGAAGATACAGGCGGAAATCTTTGCCGGCCCTCCGGAAGTAACGCGCTGGAGAGCTGTACGCTGAAGCGGCCATCTCGCTTCCGAAAGTCAGATGGATGCGGAGCGAAGCCGGCCACTCCCACATCTTGTTGCAGGCCTAACAACTCCTCCGTTCGTCCCGATTGACGCTCGCACGCTTCAGGGACACATTGGGGCCGACCCTCTCGGAGGAGTTCGGATGCGTTCGATCGCGAGGTATTTCGTCGTCGGGTGTGTGGGCGCCGCTCTGTGCGGTTTGCCTGCCCGAGGCGGCGACGTTCGCCGACAAGCGCTCGGAACCGTGGTCCAGGCCGACCGCGCCCATCTGGGCGGCACAACCGCCGTCGCTGGCGCCGATGTATTCGCCTGCGATCCTCTCGACACCGACGAAGGTGGGGTGCTTCGCGTGCAAGTCGGCTCCAGCCAAATTGCTCTTGCTGGCTTGAGCGCAGCCATGCTTGAGGACGAGTGGCACGAAACTCGTGTGCTGGTGATCCGCGGAACCACCAGCTTTTCCTCCCCGGCGAACGGCCATTTCGCGCTAGAAACGCCTGCGGGCGTTCTGCGGGCGGATGGCAACCACTCAGTGGCCGGACAGGTAGCCGTCACGGGGCCCCACGAAATCCTCATCTCGGCGGTTCGCGGCAACCTGCTGTTGGACACTTTGGGTGGCTTCCGGTCGATACCAGAGGGAAAGTCGGCCCGGATTGAGTTCGGAGGCACCCTAGAAGTGGGATGCTCCGACCGCGGTGGCGCAGATGGGTCGCAGCAAGCGCCGTCGGCCTACGCCCGGCGCAAGATCGCGTTCGCTATTGTTGCGAGTGCGGCGGTCGCCTTGCCGAGCTACTACATTTGGCGCAAAGTGGCGGAGAGCCCATCGAAGCCTTAGCCATGGATGCCGTTTCGCCGGGACCCGTCTTTGTCTTCGGGTTCTCATTTGCCGGCGGCATTTGCGCAACCATCAGTAGCGAGTTCGGGGGAGGATTTGGTTGATCGCCTGCGGGAGATAGGGACGTCGGAAGCATAATTCTCAGGCCTATGGTGACCCATGTCCGAACTGGAAAACCTGACTGTACTCAAGCGATCCTTGGAGCGGTTTAACGCAAAAGATCTTGAGGGATATCTGGAAATGTTCGACAGATCGGTGGTCTTTCACGGACTGTCGCGCAAGCTCAAGCCGGGCGTGGCCGGGCTGAGAGAGTATTACACCCAACTGCGGCAAGGTTTCCCAGATATGAGGCTGGCCAGCGAAGACGTGATAGCAGAAGGTGAGAAAACCGCCAACCGGTACACATTCTACGGCACTCACAAGGGCGATTATCTGGGAATCGCTCCGACCATGAAGCTCGTGATTTCTCCGGGGATCGTGATGCACCTTTTCAGGAATGGAAAGTGCGTGGAGACCTGGTTCGCTGGTGACAGTCTCGGATTCCTGACGCAGATCGGAGCTGCCCCTCAGATCGCACTGAAGCGGTAAGAGTTCAGCCCGGGTGGATGAGCGATCGTCGTGTCCGTCTCGGCTCCGGCATAGCCGGACCGTCTTCCGGGTGGCCCCAGTTCGCTGACGCCTGGCGCGTGCGAGACCATTCGGCAGTGTGCTCACGAACATGCAGTTTGCCTTCGGTTTGACGGAGGATACGTTCCGCCGGTCTCCCAAACCTTCTGACTAGGCGGGGTAGACTCTCCGTACTATTGCTCAACCTCAACTGTGCCTTCTACCCTTGCTTTCGATGAGTACGTCAACCACAACGCTCAAGTCGGAGAGACGCTCGCGACGAAGCAAGCGGCTTGGATTGTCCGTGTCCGTGCGCGTTTACGGCAAGGATATCGCGGGCGAGCCGTTCCGCGAGCTCACGCGCATGCTCTCCGTGAATGCGAATGGGGGATTGCTGGCTCTCGCCGCAACGGTGCAAGAAGGGCAAACAATTCTGGTCGAGAACAGATACACACGCGAAGAGCAGGAATGCCGCGTGGTACACGTCGGGCGCGAGCAAGATGACAAATGGGAAGTGGGCATCGCGTTTGCACACGTAGCGGCAGATTTCTGGCGAATCTCCTTTCCGCCCCTTACCAGGCGCATACCCGCCACAAAAGATTAGTTCCTCGAATTTGCAGGCTGGAAGCAACAAGAAGATCTCCCAAAGCAGGGTGACACCAAGCCTGATGCGTGGCGCCGCCGGTATCGGCCTCTACGGCCGTGGCGAATACGCGGGGCAGGCAGCCTTGCTCTGTCGGAAGGAATGGGCTCCGTGTAGGTGGTGCCGAGGGGCAGAGTTGAACTGCCTACGCCGGCCTTTTCAGGGCCGCGCTCTACCGGTGAGCTACCTCGGCACCGGCACAGCCAACAATTTTACGGAAAACCCGCCGCAGTGGAAAGAGAAAACCGCGATCGGAAACTGCCATCGGGACACAGAGAAAACAGGAAATGGAAAAAATCTAACACCGTGAGAGCTGAAACCCCGAATCCCGAAACCTAGACCCTGGCCTGCCGGATCGTTATTTCATCGATTCGTCGAACTCCCGCATCCAATCCTTCTTCTTGAGAACTTCGCGCGGCTTGGCTCCGTCGGCGGGGCCGACGATTCCGTCCTTTTCCATGATGTCGATCAAGCGGGCGGCGCGGCCATAGCCGATTCGCAGGCGCCGCTGGAGCGTGGAGGTCGAGGCCCGGCCCATTTCGCACACGACGCGCACGGCGTCCTGATAGAGGTCGTCGTCCACCTCATCGCCGCCGTCGCCCGCTTCGCCGTTGCTGCCGCCCATGGCGTTCTCATCCTTGGGCGGCCGGAGAAGCTCTTCGTTGTAAATCGCCTTGGCCTGTTCACGCCAGAAATCACAAGCGGCCGAGACTTCATTCTCCGTCACATAGGGTCCGTGGATGCGATGGAGCCTTGAAGAACCGGCCGGCAGATAGAGCATGTCACCCTTGCCGAGCAGCGATTCCGATCCGTTTGTATCGAGAATGGTGCGCGAGTCGACCTTGCTGGCCACGCGGAACGAAATCCGCGCGGGGAAATTGGCCTTGATCAGCCCCGTAATGACGTCCACCGAAGGCCGCTGCGTCGCCAGAATGAGGTGGATTCCCACAGCCCGCGCCATCTGCGCAAGGCGTGTGATGGATTCCTCGACGCCGTTCGTATCCACCATCATGAGGTCGGCCAGCTCGTCAATGACGATCACGAGGTAGGGAAGCGGGCGGTGCTCTTCGCCCTCGGCGTTGTCAAAGAGCGACAGGGACTGTCCCTTCTCGAACGTGCGGTTGTACTGCTCGATGTTCCGCACGCCGCGCTGCGCCAACTGCTTCAATCGGCGCTCCATTTCGCGCGTCGCATTTCGCAGGACGTTTGCCGCCACTTTCGGGTCGGTAACGACCGGCGTGAATAGGTGCGGAATGTCCGCATAGAGGCCCAGCTCCAGCCGCTTGGGGTCGACGAGAACCAGCTTCAGTTCGTCCGGCGTGGATTTGTAGAGCATGCCCATGAGCAGGGAATTGATGAACACGCTCTTGCCCGTACCGGTCGCGCCCGCGATCAACAGGTGCGGCATCTGCGTCAAATCGGCTGCGCGAATCCGCCCGATCAGATCCTTTCCGAGCGGAAGGGTGAGCTTCGATGCCGAATGCGAGAATTCGGGCGACTCGATCACGTCCCGCAGGGCGATCGTCTCCCGGCGCGCGTTGGGCACCTCGATTCCGACCGTGGACTTTCCCGGAATGCGCTCGATCAAGATCGATTCCGCGCGCAGCGCGAGACATAGATCATCGCCGAGGCCCGTGATGCGGCTGTACTTGATGCCTGCCTCCGGCTTGAACTCGAACGTGGTGACTACCGGGCCGGGGTTGATCTGGGTGATGTGGCCGGAGACGTCGAACTCGGAGCACTTCTGCTCGATGGCGCGCGCGCATTCCTTCAGTTCGCTCTCATTCATCTTTTCGCTGCGCTCGGCCATTCCCAGCAATCCCGGCGAAGGCAACCGGTAATTCATCTTTCCGCGAGCGATTTTCGGCTCGGTCGTGCTCTTCCTGGATGCAGGCGCTGCTTCTGCATCGTGGAACTGAATCACGGCCGGGCCGCGCTCCCGTTGCTTGGGCCGCTCGTCGTCCTCGGCTTCTTCACTCTCGGCCGCTTCCTTTGTGGAAACCCGCTGCTGCGCCACCGGAGGCCGCCCGGCGATCTTGATTTCTTCAACCTTCTTGCGCAGGCGCGCCGCTTCACGCTCTTCGCGCCATTCCCTCACGCGCGCCATCCATTTGCCGACCAACCCCTCGTCGGCGACAGGTTTTTTCAACCACCTCGCCGCCGCGCTAAAGGAGAAGCTCGTGGTCAGGAAAAGCGCCGCCAGCAGCGTTGCGATCGAGACCAGATTTGCGCCCACCGGATTGAGCGCCGCTCGCAGTCCTTGGGCGAGTACGGTGCCAAGTAACCCCCCGGCCGGGAGCGCCCCGCGCACGTCGGGCGTGTGGACCAGCGTGAGTTCCGCCGACAGGGACGCGAGCAGCAGTGCGGCTCCGATGAGTTTGGCCGCCGGGGCCGCCACCAACTGGCTGCGGAACCAGCGCATCGCCACCACAAACATCCCGACCGGAAACAGAAACGCCGCATAGCCGGCGAACTGAAAGAACAGGTCGGCCAGATGCGCACCCACGGGACCGATCCAGTTTCGCGCCGGCCCCGAGCCGGGCGGCGGCGCCGAAACGTTGAATGAGGGATCCAGCGGGGAATACGACAGCAGGCTCAGCGCCAGCAGGATTGCCAGGCTGAGGCCCACAAAGCCGATCAGTTCATTGAAGCGCTTGTTTTCAGTCGGTGTCAGAACGCGCACAAAAATCTCCTGGGCAGAAAGGGGAAGGCTCCCGCATGCTTCCTGGGTCGCGCGGGCGCTGGCGCGCGTAGCCCCTCGGGAGGAGCCCCATGACTATACCAAACGCACCTCGCCCGTGGACAAGGATAATCGGCGCGGGGTGGCTCAATTGAGCAATCGGAAACGGGGCCGCGCGCGCTTCAAGACGGTGACGGGTAGAAAAGTACGCGGCCGTTTGTTTCCAAGCGATTAGGCATGATTCTACTCGGCACGAAGTGACGCGTAGAGTGAAGCAATGCGTTGCGACTGGTGGTCCTTGTGCTCGCTTCGTTTGAGCGACGTTGTCTCGGATTTTCCTGACGCTGCGCATACTCTTGCGGCGAGACTAGCACATCGGGAGGCTTGCGGTTACTGTACGGATGGACAGAACGAGTATCAGGCCTAGTCCCCTGGCCGTCGAGCGGCTGCGGGAAGCGCTGCTTCGATCGCAGGGGAGGATTCCGTTTTCAGCCGACGCGGGTATAGACTCTGGCGGTGTTATCACTGACGATTCGAATGCGAGCCGAACTTCCGGACGAACTTCTGTCACAAGCGCGCCAACGGCCGGAGCAGGAGTGCTGCGGCCTGCTGGGGGGGCGCGACGGCGCAATCACGCGCGTGTTCGCGGCGGCGAACGCGGCGAACGATCCGACGACGTCGTATGAAATTGCGCCCAAAGACCTGTTCCGGCTGATGCGCGAGATTCGCGGTGAGGGCCTGACGCTCATGGGCATCTACCACTCCCACCCGAACGGCGAAAACGAACCATCCGCGCGCGACGTCGAGCGCGCCTATTATCCTGACGCAGCGTATTTCGTTCTTTCGCCGCGCGAGAATGCACCGCGGCCCATCCGCGCGTTCTCGATTCGCGAGGGCCAAGCCGCGGAACTCGCGATTCAACTTTATTAAGCTGATGCTTGCGTCAGGGACGCTGCGAAATACGCGGGCGCGATCGAGACGCGCGCGGCCGATCAACGAGTAGCACGGGCCTCCGCGAGCACGCCCTCAGCGGCTTCGAGGCGACGCGCGTAGAGAGGGAAATTCGCCGCGAACGCAGCCACTTCGCCGCGGACGCGCTGTTCGACGGCGGCGTCGCCGATCTGGCCCAGAACCTCGGCGATCCAGCCGGCGATTTTTTCCATCTCGGGTTCGCGCATGCCGCGCGTGGTTACGGCAGGGCTTCCCATACGGATGCCGCTGGCCTTCATCGGAGGCAGCGGATCGAACGGGATAGCATTCTTGTTGACGGTGATGCCGGCGCGGTCGAGCGCGGGCTGCGCGACGCTTCCCGTCAGGCCGCGCTCGTGAATGTCCGCGAGAAAGAGATGGTTGTCGGTGCCGCCGCTGACGATGCGGAAACCATGGCGTGCCATGGCTGCGGCGAGGGCCTTGGCATTGGCGACGACCTGCTGCTGGTATTCCCGGAACCCAGGCTCCAAGGCTTCCTTCAGGCACACGGCCTTGGCCGAGATGACGTGCACGAGCGGGCCGCCCTGGATGCCGGGAAAAGCGGCGCGGTCGAGATCTTTGGCGTATTTCTCGCGGCAAAGTATCAGGCCGCCGCGGGGGCCGCGCAGCGTCTTGTGCGTCGTGGTGGACACGAAATCGGCGTGCGGCACCGGGCTCGGATGGAGGCCCGTGGCGACGAGCCCGGCGATGTGCGCCATGTCCACGAACAGGAGGGCGCCCACCGACTGCGCGATTCGAGCCATGCGCGGGAAATCGATGATGCGCGAATAGGCGCTCGCGCCGGCCACGATCATTTTCGGCCGATGCTCGCGCGCCAGGCGGTCGAGTTCGTCGTAGTCGATCGTTTCGCTTTCTTTCGATACCCCGTAGGGCACGAATCTGTAGGTGATGCCGGAAAAATTCAAAGGATGGCCGTGTGTCAAGTGCCCGCCGTGGGCCAGATTCATTCCGAGAACGGTGTCGCCCGGCTTGAGCGCGGTCATATACACGGCGATGTTGGCCTGCGTGCCGGAGTGGGGCTGCACGTTGGCGTGGTCGGCGCCGAAGAGCGCCTTGGCGCGGTCGATGGCGAGCTGTTCGGCTACGTCGGCGAATTCGCAGCCGCCGTAATAGCGCTTGCCCGGATATCCTTCGGCGTATTTATTCGTGAACACGGAGCCCTGGGCTTCGAGCACCGCTTCGGAAACGAAATTCTCCGAGGGGATCAGCTCGAGGCCGCTGGCCTGCCGGTGGACTTCGCCAGCAATCGCCCGCGCGATTTCCGGATCGGTTTCCTCCAGTGGACGGCTCATTCTGCGACTTTCCTGGGTGTCGTTGGGCATAAGTCCGCCCATCTTATCAAAAGCGTTGGCGAGCAAAGAACAAATTGTGAATGGCGAAGCGCCAAAAATTCGGACTCCAGGCGGGTGCGAGGGTATACCGGTCTGCGGGGGCTGGTTCGCGGCGTCGGGGCCAAAAGAAAAAGCCCCACCCTCGGTTTTCGAGGGTGGGGCACCCGGAATAGCAAAGGCCGAGCCAGTCGCCCTTCTAGAACGTGTACTTCAAGCCGAATTGGAGGATCCGCCCCGGGACTGCGGTCTTGGTGATCAGCCCAAAGGTGGTCGAGTTGCGATTGTTGTCGGGCCCATTGAACTGTGTGTGATTGAACAGGTTGTAGAATTCCGCCCGGAACTGAAGATTGGCGTCTTCCCGCAGTCCTCCGACCTTTGTGTTCTTGACGAGCGACATATCGAAGTTGAGCTGCGTGCAGCAACGCATGATCCCCACACCGGAGTTGCCGAACCCGGAACCGCCGCCCGATCCGGCACAATTGCCTTCGACGGTGCCTCCGATGCACGGCGGGGTGGTGAATGCAGCCTTGTTGATGAAGCCGTCGACGCGGGAGAACATGCTGCCCGAGGTATTCAGCGGTATACCCGACTTGCAATTGCCGAGGGAATTGCAATTGACCGGGTCGGCAAGTTCGGCTCGGACGTAAGGGCCAGTGGCAGGAAGCCCTCCACCGTAGTAAATCCCGCCGCCGCTTGAGTCAATAATGCTGAAAGGCAGACCGTTTTGAACGGTGGTCACACCGGAAATGGACCAGCCACCCAGCGCCTTCTCTTTCCAGCCTTCGCTCTTCCACGGCAGGTCATAGCTGTAGCTGACCACCAAGCGCTGAGGACGGTTGAAGGCCGCCGGACCGTACTGCTGCCGGAAATTCAAGGGGTCGTTGGAGGCGGAACTGCCCGAAAGCACGTTGCCGGGCGTGGCAATGCCAGCACCGGCGATGGAGGCGTTGATATCGGTCTTGAGGTTGCTCCAGGTGTAGGAAGCCTGAAGCATCAGACCGTGGGAGAAATGGTGGCGCAGTTGGGCTTGCAAGCTGTTGTAGAGGTGACGCCCGTCCGTTTCGACCTGCTGCAACCCTCCGGGGTTCACTCCCAGGTAGCTCACGCGGCCAAGAAAATTGCCCATGGTGTTCGTGAGAACCTGAGTGGCAGGGTTGGTGTTTGCGGAGTTGTTCATTGGGAATGAACTGGCGGGCCGCTGCATATTCATGTTGGTCGTATCTGTCGGCGCATTGGGGCCGCCTGCAACCAGATACGCGAGATTGGGATCGCGGTTCCAATCGTAGAGGTGAATGCCGTGCGTTCCGACGTAACCGAGGTCGGCCACCCAGCCTTTTGCAAACTCGTATTGAACGTCGACATTGTATTGCTGGACCTTGGGAGTGCGCATGGCCGGGTTGTCGCCGGAAACGAGAAGCCCCGAGGCGTTGCGACCGTTGATGTCCGTGATTGACGTGGTACCGTTCGTAGCATTCCCCGCAGTCACCGCCAGAGTCCGCGGTATGAATCCAAGGAAGCTCTGGGCCACAAACGGATTCTGAAGGGTTTCCGACGGATCTGTGCCGATGCCGGTGGCGTAAGGGGGCATATTGCCCAGGATGTTGTCTCCCAGGAGGTTGCCGTAGACCCGGTCGAAGAACATGCCGTAGCCCGCACGCACGACGAGTTTCTCTCCGAATGGCTGCCATGCCAAACCGATGCGCGGAGAAAAGTTGTTCAACGGGGCACCGTGCAACAGGGTCTTGTTGCTGTTGACCAAAATGCCGGTCGATCCGTACTGGCCGGTGAGGTCTCCGTAGAGTGCCTTGTTGTAATTCTTTTGGACTATATAGCCCGCGAGAGTGCCGGTAGGGTTGTCCAGGAAGAAAGAGCCCGTATTCACCAAGCCGGCCGCGCTGGCGGCGAAGTTGGTGAACACGCCACCCATGTCGGTGGGCCAACCGTCATATTCCCAGCGAACTCCCACATTCAGCGTAAGTCGGCGCGTCACTTTGATGTCGTCCTGGGCGAAGGACCAAAATTCATTGACACGCCAGTGGTGGGGGTTGGTGGAGCCGTTCGGCAACAGGCGATACGTAAGGTTAATGAAAAACGCGTTGCCTACAAACGGGGTGCCGTCCTGGGGGACGCCGCTGCTGCTGGTCATCAAGTCGGCAGTGTTCCCGGCGACGATCCAGCCCCGTTCGCGGTCCGGCTGCGCCCAATTCCACTGGATGCGCTGCGTTCCCGCGCCCGCCCGAAACGAATGCTTGCCGTGGTTCCAAGAAATCTGGTCGCTGGTCAGGTACGTGTTCTGGATGCTCTTGGTTGCGGAAAAGAAATTCCCTCCCGCCTGCCAGGATCCCCATTGCGACCCTGGAAACGTGAAGCCGCCCACGACCGGGACCAAACGGTCCTCACGGTTGCCGGCGGCGGCTGCCACGATGGGGCAAGGCGTGCCGTTATTGATAGCCGGAATGATGTTGAGAGGCGTGGTGCCGTCACCCGCGCAGGACTCGACCGTCACGCCGTCGGTGACGTTGAGGTACAAGCGCTGGAACGAGAGGGTTACTTCATTCACGAAATTGCTCGTGAGGACTGACGTGAGCCTCCCCACCAACGATTGGGCACCGTAATGCGCATCCTCCGGAGCTCCCGGATAGCAGCCGCTGAGGATGCAACTGAAGCTTTGGGTCTGCGGATCCTTCGAAAAGAAGTACTTTTGCGCCAGTGTGTGCTTGCCCGAGAGGACATAGTCCGTGTTGATCATGAACTGATCTTCGTCGGCGATCGTGGGCTGCGAAATGGTTGTCGGCACAGCACACGAATTGGTGGCTACGCAGAAGGGCACGCCACTCGCGTTGTAACGCACGCTGGGAATGTAGTAGCCGTTGTTGAAGCCCCCCTTGACCTGGGGAATATTCTCCGTCTGCCTCAAGAGATTGATGAACGTCTGGCTGATGTTGGACCCATCTTGTAATACGGCGGTCCCCGTGCCAAGCCCCGCGAAACTCAACAGGTCGAAATTCCCCGCAAACGCGCATCCCAGGTACTTCCGGTATGTCG
>DATLWP010000435.1:0-2554 GCA_035576265.1 Candidatus Polarisedimenticolia bacterium | reverse complement strand
CACCGTGGCCGGGCTGATTTGGTCAATTCCGACGCCCGGAGCGTTCGCAGCCGTGCCACTGCTGAATTGGACGACAATCGCGATGCTCCTCGTATTTGCGTTCTATCTGCGGCTCTCACCGCCGCTCGCGATCGGGATGCTTGCATTCATGGGGGCGGTGATCGCTTTGCTTGGTTGGCAGGCACGCGCGTGTTCGTTTCCGATTTGGAAGAGCAGCCTGATCCTTTTCGTGCTCGCGTGGATCGGGCAGTTCATCGGCCACAAAATCGAGGGCAAGAGGCCATCGTTCTTCAGGGACGTGCAGTTCCTTCTCATCGGCCCGGCGTGGCTGATGCACTTTATCTACCGGCGTTTGGGCATCGGCTACTGACACACACCACCCCCACCGTCGCGTGTCGGCGGCGGATCAAGCGAGCAACGCACAGCCGGCCGGCTATGCCATGCTCTCGTAGGCGTGAATCTCGTGCGGACGGTCAGCCCAGGAAGGAAGGCCGATCTGGCGTGCGGACTTTGCGCGCTGGATGAGCTTGATCGTAGCTTCGTCCTTCGCGTTGCGCATTACCGAGTCGAGCCCGGCGTATGCAATGTCCTCAACGCGAACCTTCAATTCCATGGCAGCCCGCTCGATTGGGGCGAATTCGTCCTTTTCGAGGTGAATCTTGAGCGTAGGCATAATCTCTCGACTTGTTTCAGACGAACGGGGGTATACTCCAAAAGCTACCGCTTGAACGCACGGCAGCGAGCCTACGGTTCCAAGAATAAGGAATTCGAAACAAGCCCATTAAGAAGAGGCCTCAGTCCCAAAGAGCGCCAAACGGGCAGCCAGCGCCGCGGCAAGTCGATCGAAATACTGGTCACGTGGAATTTCCCGTGCGCCAAGCGCTTCCATGTGGGGCGTCAGTTGTTGAATATCGATCCACGTCGCACCGCGTGCGGCGAGGTGATCGACAAGGTGCAGCAGAGCAAGCTTGGACGCGTTCGTGCTCAGTCGAAACATGCTCTCTCCGACAAAGACACCACCCGGGTCGACACCGTAGAGTCCTCCTACAAGGGTGTCCCCATCCCATACCTCGACGCTGTGCGCACTTCCCGACGCGTGCAGGGCGGTGTAGGCCCGACGCATCCCGGGAAGAATCCAAGTGCCTTCCTGTCCGGGCCGGGGAACGGTTGCGCATGCGGCGATAACCGCCGGGAAATCACGATCGATTGTAAACGACCAACCGCATTTGCGGCGGGCCTTTGCCAGGCTGCCCGGAATATGCAGGCAATCAAACTCGAGGATGGCCCGCGGATCGGGCGACAACCAAGGGACCGGATCCTCAGGCCGATGCGGCCACGGGAAGATCCCGCGACGGTAGGAGGCCAGCAGGTTCGCAGCCGTTAGCGGAACATTGAACGCAACCAGACCCGCCTCGTCCTCCGGGTGCGGCTCCGGGAAGGGAAACGCAGCATCCATCTTCTCTGTGGCTGCATGAACGGCCCGCTTCAGGCAGCCGGTGATTCGCTCTCGCCCAGGCCACCCTGCTGCGCGAGTGCAACTTCGTAGCATTTCAAGGCCTCACCATAGCGCTGAAGTTTGTTCAGGACCCCGGCCTTTGCGAGGAAGGCAACCGACAGCGTCGGCTCGGACTCGATTGCACGGTCATAGGAGGCGAGCGCTTCGTCGAGGCGGTTGAGCCGCTCGAGAGCAGAGCCGCGCTTCAAGTGGGCCTCGGAATCGTGCGGATTGCGGCTGATTGCCTGGTCAAGGTAGGCAAGCGCGACTTCGGGCTGTTGTTGCATCAGAAGCGAATTGGCCCTCGCGAGAAGTTCGGACGCCTTTTCACCGCGCACCGCGGCCGTTTGGGTGGAAAATCCAAACTCGCGTTGTCCGGAGGCTGCATCGTTCGGAACGCTGGAATCACGCAACCCGGCTTGGGAGGCGGGAAGCCCGGTGGCTATCGACTCAAGGTCGCTCAGCTTCTCCTCGATATTTCGTGCCGTCGAATCGAAGTGGCTCTTTGAACTCTTAAGCGCAGGGGAAGCAACCGCGCCCGGACCGGGCAATGCAACATGACTTGTAAGCGCCTGAAGTTGCGCCGCGAACGTGATCGCCTGCTGCTTCGTCGAGCGAACCTGGAGGTAGACGATTGCAACAAGGGCCAAGAGGCCAAGCGCCGCCATGCCACCTGAAAGGAGGAGAACGCCCCGGATCATGTCGCGAATGAAAGCTTGGTCGTCTGCGCGCTGCTTCGCAGCCGCAGCTTCCATCTGGGCGAGGCGCAGCGTCAGGTTCTCGTTTGTGCGCTCGGCTGCGCGCAGCGCCTCGATGAAGGCGGACATGTCCGGCTGCGCAGGCTTTTCGGGCGCGGCATCGGCGTTCTTCGCCGTGGATTCTTCCGGTGTTTTCTCTGGCACAGCCTGAGCGGCTCCATCTTCCGTCTTGCTTTCTTTTGTTTCCGCAGGCTGAGCTGCGGCAGCCTCGGAGGTCGTCGGCTCGGCGGCTGCTTCGTTTGGCGCAGGAGCTGTTGCGCTGGACTCTATTTGAGGTGAGCCACTGCGCATGGATTCAACC
>DATLWP010000434.1:0-1577 GCA_035576265.1 Candidatus Polarisedimenticolia bacterium | reverse complement strand
TGTTGGCGGATATCTTAGTAGTCGCAGTCTTTATTTTTGTGGGCCTCGAGATCGTGGCCTTCGCCACCGGAACTTTCCTGGCGCGCAAGATCACGCGATCCGTCGCCGACCTGTATGACGCCACGTTGCACGTCCGCCGGGGCGATTTCGCGCACCGCGTGCGCGTATCAAGGCGCGATCAGCTCGGCGCGCTCGGCGAGTCGTTCAACGAGATGACCGCATCGATCGCTGATCTGATCGAAAAGCAGCGCCAGCATCAGCGTCTCGAGAATGAGATCGAGATCGCTCGCGAGGTGCAGCGACAGCTCTTTCCGCGTTCGCTCCCGAAAGTACCGGGTTTGGAGTTGGCCGCGGTGTGCCGTCCTGCCCGCGTCGTCAGCGGGGACTACTACGACTTCATTCCGCTCGGCCCCTCCCGCGTGGGGATTGCCCTTGCCGACGTAAGCGGAAAGGGAATCTCCGCCGCGCTGGTCATGGCCAGCCTGCAGGCCGCGCTGCACAGCACGGCCTTGTTCGACGGCGAGCGAGGCACGGCCGACATCGTCGCCCGCCTGAGTCGCCACGTGTTCACGAATACGCCGGAGGAGCGATACGCCACGCTCTTCTATGGCGTCTACGATGCGGAAGTGAAGACGCTCACCTACACGAACGCCGGCCATCTTCCTCCGTTTGTCGTTTCGAGCGCCGGCGTTCAGCAGCTCGATCAGGGCGGCACGGTAGTGGGGCTGTTCGAGAATTCCGTGTACGCGCAGTGCACTCTCGTGGTCGAGCCCGGTAGCCTGCTTGTGGCGTTTAGTGACGGCCTCACGGAGCCAGCCAATATTTACGGCGAGGAGTATGGAGTCGAGCGCCTCAAGGCGGAAGTCCTACGCCAGCGAATTTTGCCGACGGGGCGCCTCGCCGAAAACCTGATCTCCGCCGTCGATCAGTGGGCCGGTGCGCCCGAGCAAGCGGACGATATCACGGTCGTCGTCGCACGCATGGGTTAAGGACGCGGGGCGACATTCGCCGCCATGCGCATTATACTGGCGTGTTCTTGGACGCCCGGTAGCGCCATGAGATTTCAACCATGAAGATCCTCACCGCTGCAGAAATGAGAGAAGTGGACCGCCTCTCCACCGAGCGCTATGGTGTGCCAAGCCTCACGCTCATGGAAAATGCGGGAAAGAGCGTTGCGCAGGTCATTCAATCGCGACTTCCGGGTTTCGCCGGGCGTCGCATCATCGTCTTGTGCGGCAAGGGAAACAACGGCGGCGACGGCTTTGTAGCCGCGCGACACCTGCTCAAGATGGGCGCGAGGCCGCGCGTATTTCTCCTGGCGGAGCCCCGGGAATTGAAAGGGGACGCCGCGGCGAATTTCAGGCGCTGGAAGAAAACGTCGCGCGAGCTGCGCGTGATTCGCAGCGCGAAGGAATGGCAATCGTCAAGGGCAGAAGTGGCTTCTGCAGACATCGTTGTGGACGCGCTTCTGGGCACAGGCGTGCGAGGCCCCGTTGAGGGCCTTTTCGAAGAAGCCATCCGCGATGTGAATAGCAGGCGCCCCGAGCAGATCGTCGTAGCTGTGGACATTCCCTCCG
>DATLWP010000433.1:0-5642 GCA_035576265.1 Candidatus Polarisedimenticolia bacterium | reverse complement strand
CCGCCCGCCATGGCTTCGCCAGCGATCACGGCCGGATAACCGAGCAGATTCTGCAGAAAGATAGGAAGCAGAACGGTGGTGCCGTACAAGACGATTCCCAGAACGAACATGGAGAAGACGGCCTCATCATGATGGTGATGATGCCGGCGTCCGGAGCGCTAACGGGCCGGATGGACCCTCGGGTTCTGATGGGCGCTGGCTTCGGCGCGACGTCCCTCGGTCTCTACTACATGGCGACGCACTTGAGCCTCGGCATGGATTTCGGGACGGCCTTCCTGCTGCGCGCCTACCAGGTTGCGGGACTGGCGTTCGTCTTCATTCCATCGAACGTGCTGTGCTACGTAGGCGTGCCGCAGGAAAAAAACAATCAGATTTCGAGCATGATCAATTTCGTGCGCAACATCGGCGGCAGCATCGGGATCGCGCTGGTGGGAACGTTTGTAACGCGAAGTACGCAGGCGCGGCGAAGCTACCTTGCGGCCCACGCCCACAACGGCAATCCGGTATTTCGCGAGATTATCGAGGGGCTCACTGCCATGTTGCACAGCCGGGGGTTAAGCGTCGCTCACGCCACTCGCCAGGCCTACGCGAGGGTTTCCATGCTGATCGAACAACAGGCGGCGGCCGTCGCGTTCGCGGACGTGGTAGCGATCCTTGCCATTATCGTCGCTTGCCTGATTCCTCTGCCGTTCATCATGAAGAAGCCGCCCGCGCATTCGTCCGAACCTCCACCCGTGCACTAAGCTTTCTTTTCGGCTGCGCGCTTTGAGTGGATGCCCTGAACCGGCTCCAGCAACGGAATCTGCTCGCCCGGGTAGGTTACCTGCGTGCCGCGGACGCGCGCAAATGGCGTGAGCGTGTGCTCTTTCGGTTCCGCGCTGCCAATGATGTGTGTCACGCGGAAGCCGCGGACCACGAGCGCGTCGGCAACGAGCGAACGGTGGCACCGCCACGGCACAGCCTCGGCGCACATCAGCGCGCTTGGACGATCCGCCGCGAGCCGGATGGCGCGCTCTCGCCCCGTCTCGAAATCCGGGGTCTGCATGTAATCGGCGTACCCGCGAAAGCTCGCGTTGCGCCAGCCGAGGTTGGTCGAATCGCGCCGCGCATGGCGCAATCCGCCGAGTTCCTTCAGGTGAACGTAGCGAATCCCAGCGGCGTCCAACGCCGCCGCAAGCGCCTCGCTGTTGAATTGCGGATTGCGGCGGGATTTCGGAATCGTCCGTATGTCGATGATCTGTTCGATGCCGTGCGATTTAAGGAGCTCTAGGAAGGGTTCGATGGGATGCGTGGAATGGCCAATCGTGAAGATTGTTGGAGGATTTTCATCTCGATTGGACATCATACGGTTCGAATTCGCTTGCAGCTGCGATCGTCATTTCTTCAATGAGGATTGCCAATTGAGCACAATCGTGAAGGGTGATTGCGCGGTCACACCAGAAGGCGCAGCCATCAGGAACCTCTTGCCGTCCGGGGAGATGTCCCAGAAAAGAACGCCGGGCGGGAGTCTAAACAGGGCCTTGGGAGTTCCTGCCTTGAAGACGCCGCTGGTGTTCACTTCTACGGCCATCGCGCTTCCGTCCAGACCAATGTAGAGCAGCTCCTTGCCGTCGCGGCGCCAGATGGGAGTCGTTCCACCGTCCTTCGATACCATCCACTTGCCGGTAACAACGGCGCCTCCCGCGGCGGATGATCCGATTGCAGACGAAGGATCAACAGGGCGCACATAGATTTCATTCCTGCCGGATTCATCGGACGAATAGGCGATCCAACGACCGTCGGGAGAAAAGCGGGCGACCGCCAGGTTGAATTTCGAGTCATCGAGCAGAACAGGTTTGCGATCCGTTGCTGCGCCAAGCGGCAGCAACCAAATGTGGGAGGGGGGAATTGGATTGAAATACAGTAAAAAACGACCGTCAGGGGACCAGCCGCTAGGAGCCTTAACGTCGCTCGACTTGTACAGCAGCTCGTCCTGACCCGCGAGGTTTGAGGTCTTTTCATACAAATCGAACTGGCCGCCGCGGTTGGACGTAAATGCAATGCGGCTGCCGTCCGGGGACCAGACGGGCGTGCCGTCCCAACCTGGATCGAAAGTGAAACGCGTGGTCACGCCCCTCGCGAAATCGTACAGCCAGATATCCCTGTTGCCCGCGTT
The DNA here is from genome assembly GCA_035576265.1 of Candidatus Polarisedimenticolia bacterium. Lineage (GTDB taxonomy): Bacteria > Acidobacteriota > Terriglobia > Acidiferrales > UBA7541 > Palsa-295. The sequence continues at coordinate 3,487 of DATLWP010000433.1, read as the reverse complement.
TTGAGGATCCGCTCGCTCGACGGCAACTTGCTTGCCGTCGGGTGAAAGCGCCAGCGTCCGATACACACCGGGATCGCCTACTGACTCAAGAACTTTCCCTTCCCGGTCGAACCACGTCAGCCGGCCCAGTATGTTTCCTCTGGATCCTCCCTCGGCTACCGCCTGCGGACCCGTCACATACGCCAGCGCACCCGCGGTCGAAACCGAAAATCGCAGATTTGAAATTCCCTCCGCAACGGGAACAGCGTCACCTCTAAATGTCAAACGCCCGGAGTCAAAGGACTGGGCCATTAACGTTCCCGATGCTCCCGCTCCGGCGGCGCCCCGGACAAAAAGCAGGTACCCTACCGATGAGTTCGAAGAGGACGTGTAAAGAGGTGCGGAGATATCAGACAGCAGCTTCGTCGAAGGCTGTTCTTGTGGTTTGGTATCCACCGATCCAACGTAAATCCCGGGACCACTTCCGCTTGGGTTTGCATGCCAATAAACGAAATGACGCCCGTCCGGTAAGAAGGAAGGAAAGACGGAAGGTCCTCCCGTGGTGAGTGGCGCAGTCGAACCGCCCGACGCGGCAACTTGGAGAAGCCCAGTGGTGGAGCCGAAAACGATCTTGCCGTCGCGATTCCACGCACCTCCCAGCACACCAGAAAGCGCATCGCAAAGCGTGAGCGGCGGGCCGCCCGCGGCCTCCATCTTATGGAGCTTGCCCTGAGCCAAAAACGCAACAAAGCGGCTATCGGGCGACCAGAATGGCCAGCCGGCCGCACCTTCGGTGCCCTCGAGGGGCCGCGACCCAAGCGCGTCGAGCGATCTGACCCAAAGGCGGCTCTGACCATCTGCACCTGTTCCAATGAACGCCAGCTGGCGGCCGTCAGGCGATAACGCGAAATTGCCGTTCAAGGTGAACTTCTCAGGCAGAGGAATTTCAAAGCGCGTGGCTTGACCTGCAGTTGGCTTTTGGTGGAAGTAAAGGAAAGCCAGCAACGCCGTCGCCAGAATAAAGAGTCCTGCGAATCCCCAGCCGAGCCATAGCCGCCATTGCTTGGCCGAGCGCGCGCCTGCTGCAACTGATGGCGCGCCCTCCGGCTCGCCGGATAGAACTTCTTCGAGCGAAATGCGGGCGTCGCCGATGGCTTGCAATCGCTGGCGCAGATCCTTCTGCAAGCACCGACGCAAGAGCACGCGAACGCGCATCGGCGTTCCTGCTGGAAGTTGCGACCAATCGGGTTCCCCGCGGATCACCGCCGCCAGCGTGTCCGTAACCGTCTCACCGCGGAATGCCTTCTTTCCCGTCAGCATCTCGTACAGCACGCACCCGAAGGCCCAGATGTCCGCGCGGCGGTCCACCTGCTTGCCCTTTGCCTGCTCCGGCGACATGTAGGCCGCCGTCCCCAGCAGCACGCCCGCCTGCGTGGCCATCCGGCTGATCGTCGGCGAATTGGCCAGCTCAGCCGCCGATGCTTCCGTTTCCAGCGCCTTCGCCAACCCGAAGTCGAGAATCTTCACCGTGTCGTCACTCGCCACTTTCACGTTGGCGGGCTTGAGGTCGCGATGAATGATTCCGTGCTCGTGGGCGTACTCGAGCGCTTCGGCTATCTGCTTGGCAATCGGCAGCGCTTCCTCAATCGGGATCGGTCCCCGAGCGACGCGCTCGGCCAGCGTCGGCCCTTCCGCCAACTCCATTACCAGCGCCTGCGAGTTGCCGGAATCCTCCAGGCCGTGAATGGAGGCGATGTTGGAGTGATGGAGGGAGGCGAGGAGTTTCGCTTCGCGTCCGAAGCGCGCCATGCGTTCGGCGTCGCGGGCGAAAGCTGGAGGCAGGACCTTGATGGCTACGTCGCGGCCGAGCTTCGTGTCCCGCGCGCGGTAAACTTCCCCCATGCCGCCTGCACCGATAGCGGACACCACTTCGTAGGGGCCCAGCCGGGAGCCTTCGGTGAGAGGCATGAGTGGCGGGATTATACAACGTTCTGTCTGCGGTTTTCACTTCTGAGAATTCCGCTTCTGCGGCGGAGGCCGGACGAGGATAATGGAAGCCGTACATCTTTCCAAACAGGTTATATGGGCGAAGTCAGCACTCTTTTCTGGGACAACGGCGGCGTCGTTTTGACGAACGGCTGGGACCGCGCCTCGCGGCGGGAGGCGGTCGAGAGATTCCATCTCGATTTGGCCGACTTCGAGGACCGCCACGAGCTCATGCTCAACGCGTTCGAGTGCGGCGAGGCTACTTTGGATGAGTACCTGCGGCGGACCGTCTTTTATCGCGAGCGCGCGTTTACTCTCGAAGAATTCGAGCGGTTCATGTACGAGCAGTCGCAGCCGTTTCCCGACGTCATCGAGTTTCTGGGGAAAGTGGCGCGGACGCGGCGCTATCTGCTGGCGACGCTCAACAATGAATCGCTCGAAATCAACGAGTACCGCATCCGCAAATTCCATCTGCGGGACTATTTCCAGGTGTTTTTCAGTTCCTGCTACCTGGGCGTGCGCAAACCGGACCGCGCGATCTACAGTCTGGCCCTGAAAATCACCCAGCGCGATCCCGGCGAATGCATTTTCATTGATGACCGCGGACTGAACCTCGAGTGCGCCCGGGAGCTGGGCATGCACACGATCCAGTTCCAAAACGCGGTCCAGCTTCGGGAGGATCTGTTGCGGCTGGGGATCAAGCCGGAACCATAGCGGAAGGCTTCCCGAAATTCCTCATCGCGATCGGATTACGATCGGAACGAGGAATGAGCAATCGCTCATTTTTACTAGGAGGAGAGTCTGATGGAACTCGGAATGATTGGATTGGGGAAGATGGGCGCCTTCATGACCGAGCGCTTGCTGCGCGGTGGACACCGCGTGGTGGGGCTGGATCGCGACCCAGCGGCCGTCGCGCGCGTGGTCGAGAAGGGAGCCCAGGGCGCCGGTTCAATCGAGAAATTGCTCGCGCAGCTAAAGACGCCGCGAGCCATCTGGCTGATGGTTCCGGCGGGCGCGCCTGTGGACGAGACAATCGATCAGCTCGCCGTACACCTCGCCACGGGCGACACGATCATCGACGGAGGCAACTCGTACTACAAGGACTCGGTGCGCCGCGCCGCGGCCCTGGCTCAGAAGAAATTGAATTTCGTCGATTGTGGTACGAGCGGTGGCGTCTGGGGCCTGACCGAAGGCTACAGCATGATGGTCGGAGGCGACGACGCTGTGGTGAAGCGGCTCGCGCCGATTTTTCAGACGCTTGCTCCGGGGCCGGAGAAAGGCTGGGGACGAGTGGGGCCAGCCGGTTCGGGCCACTTCGTGAAGATGGTTCACAACGGCATCGAGTACGGGATCATGCAGGCTTACGCCGAAGGGCTTGACTTGCTGCGGCACAAGAAGGAGTTCGATCTCGATTTGTTGCAGGTCTCTAGAATCTGGCAGTTCGGGAGCGTGATTCGCTCCTGGCTGTTGGATTTGACAGTGGACGCACTCTCGAAGAATCCCTCGCTCGAAGGAATTGGAG
>DATLWP010000432.1:0-15178 GCA_035576265.1 Candidatus Polarisedimenticolia bacterium | reverse complement strand
GCGTTTGTGCTGACGACGGGAAATGCTCTTCGCGGCCGACGAGGGAAACAGGTAGGCAGTTATCTGGGACTGACACCGCGCGAGTACAGTTCGGGCGGAAAGCGGCCGCCCACTCGGTCAGCAAGCAAGGAAGCAGTTCCTACGGATCTTGTTTGCCGAGGCCGCGCAAAGAGCCGCTCATGCGATCCAGGATGTCGGAATGAGTATTCGCGTCCCTGGCGAAAGGAGTAGCCATGGTGGCGGCCGGGGAAAATTGCCGATTCGACTTCATATGCTGCCCCCGAGTGCCGGGTATCCAGAGGTCGCTTGCCTCGAAACTAGCTCGCGGCCACCACTGACCTCCGCACAACGTAGGCCTAAGAGTAGATTCAGCACCGTTGAACCCTCTTTTGCCGGCGCCTTCGCTCCTATCGATGGACACCCAAGGATCGGGTAGACCAGCGCTGTCCTCGTGTCCGTGTTCTCGCTCCCGCGTGTACCTAAACCGCATAGCGCCCGCCCCCCCTGACATTAGGTTTTGACTTCTGCGAATGAATATTATGTTGCTCTAGGGGCCGGCCGGGCGCGAAAAGTGTGCTGAGGCTGGCCGAAAAGGCGGAAGGCACGGACGGTCGGTGGTATTACAGGCGAGATGAGCACTCCGCCGCGATTATGGCGAGGCCAGCTTCCACGGACCCTGCGTGAGGGTGCGGTTGACGGCTAAAGCTGTGAGGCACCTCCCAATTCGGATGTGCAGCCGTAGGCCTGGTTAGGTGGATGCAGTTTGCCTGGTTGCGGAGATGGGATGAGCTTGTGCAGGTGTCGGGAGGAATTGCGGAGGTGCCGAGAAATGCAGTTCGTTGGCGCATGTCGAGCCGATCCGTCTGGTGCATCAGGATCACCAGTTGCTATAGTTTGCCTGCAATGTGCTTGAATTGGGGCCGTTCGATTTGGTGGAAAAGCATTTAGATCATAGCTCGGCGGGGAGGACAGGACGGTCAGGTAGGCGCTTGATGTCAGCAGTATCAGATCGCTGCTGGCACTGCCACGCCGTTCCAGGGAGTGCCATAGATTGCTGGGAACTCCGCTTCACGTGTGGGTGATTTTTGGCGCGGCGATCGTGACGGCGATCGCGGTGGATCTGGGAATCTTTCACCGCAACGCCGGAAGAGTCACTCTGCGTCAGGCGCTTCTTGAAACGGGAGCGTGGATTGGCCTGGCGCTTGCGTTTAACGTCTGGGTCTACTTATCGCGTGGCCACCAGGCCGGTGTGGAATTTTTGACAGGATATTTAGTTGAAAAATCGCTCAGCGTAGACAACATCTTTGTTTTTCTACTCATTTTCGAAGTACTTCGCGTTCCATCAAGATCACAGCACAAGGTGCTCTACTTCGGCGTGATCGGGGCTTTGGTGATGAGAGCCGGGTTCATCATTGCGGGCGTCGAATTGCTGCAGGGCTTTCATGCAATCCTCTACGTCTTTGGCGCGATTTTGCTGCTGACGGGACTGCGCATGCTATTGCCGGGCGAGCGCGTGATGCGGGTGGAGTTGAGCCTTCCGCTTCGGTTCGCACGACGAGTGCTTCCTGTTACTGAGAAGTTTCACGGGGAGAAGTTCTGGGTGAGGTCGAAGCGAGGATGGAATGCTACCCCGCTTTTTGTGGCGCTCGTCGTGGTAGAGGCGATGGATATTGTCTTTGCGATCGATTCGGTGCCAGCAGTGCTTGCCATCACGCGGGACAGCTTCATCGCTTATTCTTCCAACGTGTGTGCGGTTCTCGGGCTTCGTGCGATGTATTTCGCACTAGCGATGATACTGCCACGCTTTCGCTTTCTGCATCCGGGGCTCGCGGCCATTCTCCTATTCGTCGGCATGAAAATGCTACTTGAGGAGCGGATGCCCATCTCGACTGGCACCTCACTCGCAGTCATCGCGGGAATCATTGTCGCCACGGCCGGAGCATCCCTGTTATGGCCGCGAGTGGAGGAAGTGACCGGAGAAGACTAGGAGCACTGACGGCGAGGGGGATAAGGGACGAGTTGATGAGATCTACTCGGCTCCCTCACGGCAAGCTGCCGGCGCCGTTTCACCCCTTCACCATAAAAATTTCAGGCGGGCGCGTTCCCTTCTAACGCAACGGGGCACCCGAGCGAAAACCCGAATGCCCCAGTAGAGTCCAGCTGCCAGAGAGAGGAGAGAGAAAAGCGAATTCGCTGTACAGCTTCAGATCTTGAGACGAAAACCAAATCCTCTTTAGGGACGATTCGCCACCCGCAGATTGTGGACGCCGGAAAAAATGAACAGCCCCGTACTCGCGGATTGTGGGAGCCACCACGTATGACGCAGGAAGTTGTTGTGGCTCCGCTGCATACGTCGAGCAACGAAATCGAGAATCGCCGGGCCAACCTGAATCGCAGCATAGATCGCGGGTGAATTCGCGAAGGGACGCATGAGCGGATCAGCCTCCACGGCCCCTTGGGAGACTGCCTGACGCGTTGAGTAAGCATCGAAGGTAGCCGCGCTGTGCTGCGCAAGAGACAAGATGAGCCACTTCTTCCGCGAAGGAAGATTTTCTGTGCCGATGATAGGGACGGGCTTCGCGGGAAGCACCTCCGGGACGCGTATCGTCGAAAGAGACTGGGAGTTCTGCGACGACGTGTCCAACGAGGCTGCCGTCAGAGACGCCGACGCGGCGATGCTCGACGAACCGTCAGTTGGCTGGGTAGCCGCCGACCTGGGCTGGGACGGTGTAGCATGGGCAGCTTCGGCCGCAGCTACTGGCACTAGAGCGGTATTCGGAAGTGTTTGTGCGGCTGGTCCAAACTGAAATAACAGTGCGGCGATAGCCAAGACCATAAAGCACAGTCCCCTTTGCGCTTGCGAGGCACTCGGAAGCACGGGTAGTACCATAGGTCCCGAAGCAGCTAAACACCGTGTTTTCAGCAAACTATATGCGTTTTTCGGCAGGCCAGTGTCGGAAGGCGTGCTTTTCGGATGGGCCAAGTGGCAATAGTTTTCCACATAGTGCTAAATTCTTGGTCATAGGTGAGAGGTCAGCGGGATGCCCTTTGCCAGTCGGGTCGGACGGGCGACCACGCACGAACGAAGGTGCAGCAACGTAACTGCCAGGAAGGACGGCGTTAGTTTGCGCTGCGGATCGCTTGGAAACTCTCCCGGGCGGCTGACACAGTCCGCTCTATGTCGTCATCTGTATGCGCCGCGGAAACAAAGAGCGCCTCGAACTGCGAGGGCGGCAGCAGGATGCCACGGCCAAGCATCTCGCGGAAGAAGGCAGCGAACCGGGCGGTGTCCGACTTCTTGGCGGCGGCGTAGTCTCGGACCGGCCCTCCGGTGAAGAACAGGGTAAGCAGTGAACCGGCGGTATTGACCTGGCCGGGAACGCCTGATTCTTGCAGCGCTGCGCGCAGGCCCTGGGACAGGCGCTCGGCCTTCCCGTTCAAACCTTCGTAGAAGCCGGGCACCTCGAGCTTGGGCAAAGTGGCGAGTCCGGCGCGCATTGCAAGCGGATTGCCCGAAAGCGTACCCGCCTGATAGACCGGACCGAGCGGAGCGATCAATTCCATGATTTCGCGGCGCCCGCCGTAGGCCGCAACCGGCAGTCCCCCGCCGATGATTTTCCCCAGCACGGTCATGTCAGGGCGAATTCCGAACATCTTCTGAGCACCGCCATAAACCAAGCGAAAGCCGGTGATCACTTCATCGAAAATCAAGAGCGCGCCATCGCGTTGCGTGATCTTGCGGAGGGATTCCAAGAAGCCGGAAGCAGGTGGAGCAACACCCATATTGGCGGCGACCGGTTCGACGATCACCGCCGCAATTTTTCCGCGGTGCTCAGCAAAAATCCGCTCGACCGCAGCGACGTCGTTATAAGGCGCGTTGAGAGTGAGCTGGGCGAGCGCGGCGGGCACGCCCGGGCTCGAAGAAATGCCTAGCGTGGCGAGGCCCGATCCCGCTTCGACCAGGAAACTGTCGGCATGACCATGATAGCCGCCTTCGAATTTCAATATTAGATCGCGCTTTGTGAAGCCGCGGGCGACGCGGATGGCGGACATCGTCGCCTCGGTGCCGGAACTGACGAAGCGGATGCGGTCCATCGAGGGGACGGCGCCCGCGATGCGTTCGCCCAGATCGATCTCGAGGGGCGACGTCATGCCGTAACTCGTGCCGCGGCAGGCTTGGTCGGCGACCGCTGAGACAACGTCCGGATCGGCGTGTCCGAGAATCAGCGCGCCCCAAGAGCAGACGTAGTCGAGATATTCGCGACCATCGGCATCCCAGACGCGCGAGCCTTGGGCGCGGTCGATGATGAGCGGGGTTCCGCCTACGGCGCGAAACGCGCGGACGGGGCTATTCACGCCCCCCACGAGAATATTCTGGGCGCGCTCGAAGAGTTCATTCGAGTGGGAGCGCGAGCCTGGCGAGGCGACTGATTTCGGATCTCTGGATGTTCCGGTAGCCATAAGTAAGAGTGGCGTCAACAGGCTCTGAGCCAGCGGGCGACGTCCTTTGCGTGATAGGTGAGGACGATCGAGGCGCCGGCGCGCTGGATGCTGGTCATGATCTCGAGCACGGTGCGCTGTTCGTCAATCCAGCCGTTGCGCGCGGCGGCCTTGACCATCGAGTATTCGGCGCTGACGTTGTAGGCAGCGACAGGCACGTCGAAGCGCTCGCGCACGCGCTGGATGATGTCGAGGTACGGCAGCGCGGGCTTGACCATGATGATGTCCGCGCCCTCTTCTATGTCGAGCGCGACCTCGCGCAGCGCCTCGCGCGCATTGGCCGGATCCATTTGATAGCTGCGGCGATCGCCGAATTGCGGGGCGGACTGCGCGGCTTCGCGGAAGGGTCCGTAGAACGCGGAGCAATATTTTGCCGCGTAGGAAAGGATGGCGACATCGGCAAAGCCGTGGTCGTCGAGCTTGCGTCGAATGGCGGCCACGCGGCCGTCCATCATATCCGAGGGCGCTACGATATCAGCGCCCGCGCGGGCATGAGAAAGAGCGGCGTCCGCCAGCAGCGCGATGCTTGGATCATTCAGGATTTCGCCGTCCTTGATAACACCGCAGTGGCCGTGGCTGGTGTATTCGCAGAGGCAAACGTCGGTGACGACCAGCAGATCGAGCTTCGCCTTTCGAATAGCCTCGATCGAGCGCTGCACGGCGCCACGGGGATCAGCAGCCTCGGAGCCGGTCTCGTCCTTGTGCTCGGGAAGGCCAAAGAGAATCACCGCGGGCACGCCGAGATCCACAACTTCGCGGCACTCTTCGACGATCTGGTCGGGCGACTGCTGGTAGACGCCCGGCATGGACCTGACTTCGACGCGCACGTTCTTTCCGGGACACGCGAACATGGGGTAGATCAGTCCGCTCGCAGACAGCCGCGTCTCGCGCACGAAACCACGGAGGGCTTCAGAGCGGCGCAAACGCCGGGGGCGATGAATCGGGAACGTCATGGGCGCCTCGCTGTAGTAGTCGCCGCGCGACTCTCATAATATTTCGCGACGGCACGGGCCAGGCCTGCGGCGGAAGCCTCGCTCGCTTCGATTTCGACGGCAACGCCTGCTTCGCGCATGGCGCGGGCGGTGGAAGAACCGATAGCGGCGAACCGGACGTGCGTGGAAAGCGCGACAAGCTCGGAATTCGATCCCATCGCGGCCGACAGATTATGAAACGCTGAAGGGCTCGCGAAGGCGATGACGTCGACTTCCCCGCCCCGGATGCGGGCGACGATCGCGGGATCGAGCGCCTCAGGGGCTGCCGTACGATAGGCGATCACTTCGCTGACGTCCGCGCCAGACTCGCGAAGCGCGGCAGGCAGGCGAGCATCAGCGCGATCGCTGCGCGGAAGGAGCGCTTTCCGGCCCACGAGCGACGATCGGAGTTCGCGGGCGAGCGATTCGCCGGTGGTGTTTCTCGCCACGTAGTCCACGTGAAAACCTTCCTTCGCTACGGCTGCTGCTGTCGCCGAACCAACAGCGGCCATCCGCGGCGCGGCCGAGTGAGGAGGGTTGCGCTCCAGCCCAAGTTCGCTCATGCGCCGGGAGAAGAATCGTACCGCATTCTGGCTGGTGAAGAGAACCCAGTCAAATCCGGAAAGGCCGCGAAGCGCCCGGTCGAGCGGCCCCGAATCTTGGGGCGGCGCGAAGGCAACCATCGGTAGCAAGATGACCTCGGCGCCCAATCGTTCGAGCGCGCGAACCAGATCCTGCGCCTGTTCAGGGGCGCGCGTCACGACAATGCGCTTGCCTGCCAGAAGCTTTTCAGCGGAGACCAACGGACCTTCCCGCGAGGCGCAAAAGTTTATCAGCGCCCGCTGCGATCAAAACCTGCCCAAGCCGCTTCCCTATCGCATCGGCGTCGCCTGGTGCGCCGCGGTCGTCGCGACGAACGAATTCCCTTCCGTCCGCCGAAAAAACGGCGGCCTCTAGACGCAACTCGCCATCTACCCGGCGCGCCCATGCACCGAGCGGCACCTGGCAACCACCCTGTAATTCGTGCAGAAGCGCCCGCTCGGCGGTGACGCAGGCGCGCGTTTCGGCGTCATCGAGAGCAGCAACGAATTTCGAAGTGTCGCGATCATCCGCGCGCGTTTCAATTCCAATGGCGCCCTGGCCAACCGCCGGAAGCATGACTTTTTCATCGAGCACCTGGGATACCTTATCGGCCACGCCCAGACGCTTCAGCCCTGCCAAGGCCAAAACAACCGCGTCGAATTCGCCGGCGGCAAGTTTTCGGAGGCGCGTGTCCACGTTGCCGCGCACGTCGACCATCTCAAGATCGGGGCGATGGTGGCGGAGCTGGGCCTGACGGCGCAAGCTGCTAGTACCGATGCGCGAGCCGTGAGGAAGATTTTCGAGCGTGCCGCCCTCGCGGGAGATGAGGCAGTCGCGAACATCCTCGCGGCGCGTGACGGCCGGGAATGCCAGGCCGGAAGGAGCTTCGGTGGGGACGTCTTTCATGCTGTGGACGGCGAGGTCCACGGCACCAGATAGGAGTGCGTCTTCGAGCTCCTTGATGAAAATTCCCTTGCCGTCCGCCGACGCGCCGGCCTGGGAGACGGCAACAGACTGAAGGCGGTCTCCCGAGGTGCGGATGCGAACAAGTTCCGTTTCGAGGCCGTGCAGTTGCGCGAGGCGTTCCGCGATGTGATTCGCCTGCCAGAGGGCCAGCGCGCTGCCGCGCGTTCCGATGCGGAGTGGCTTCACTCCGATCCTTTCTCGTCGAGGCCAAACAGGTGCCGCAAGGCCTCAATCGCCCCCAATCGGCCGCGCATTTCCCGGCCGCGGCGAAGCCGCTCTGCGGGGTCGTCGAGGACCCGCTCAATCAATTCCTCGGTGATGCTAGCGATATGCTGGCGCTCTTCCGGCGAAATATCCTGCAGTTGAGCGAGGCGCTCGCGAAGAAGAATTTCGCGGTGTTTGCGAAAACGCCCGCGGAGGTCGTCCACAATGGAACTGGCCTCGAGCGCCGCGCGCCAAGCTTCGAATTTCGCAACCTGTTCGTTGACCAGGGTTTCGGCCCGGGGAATTTCCGCTTCTCTCGCGCGCTTATTCTGTTCGACGATTTCCCCGAGGTTGTCGATGTTGTAGAGATAGAGATTGTAAAGGCCCGTCGCTTCCGACGAGACATTGCGCGGCACGCCGAGGTCCACGACGAAGATCGGCCGCCCGCCACGCTGCGCAAGCGCGCGTTCGAGCATTTCGCGCGTCAGAATCGGACCGCCTCCCACCGAGGTGACGATGATGTCCGGCGTGCCGAGCACTTCTTCCAGTTTGTCCCAGGCTATGGCTTCGCCGCCGAAACGGCCGGCGAGCTCGGCCGCACGCTCGGGAGAACGGTTCACGACGCGAACGCTGCCGATGCCGCGATCGCGCAGATGCTCGACCACTTGTTCGGCGACAGCTCCAGCTCCGACGATCAGAGCGGCGCGGCCCTTCAGCTTTCCGAAAACGCGCTCGGCTAGCTTCACGCCTGCGAACGCTACGGACATCGGCCGGGCGCCGACTTCGGTCTCGGCGCGGACACGCTTGCCGACTTCAAGCGCGCCCTGAAAGGCACGGTTGAGCACGGGGCCGGTCGAACCGCTTTCGAGCGCCTGCCCGTAGGCCGTGCGGAGCTGGCCCAGGATTTCCGCTTCGCCAAGCAGCATGGAATCGAGGCCGGCGGCGACGCGGAACAAATGGCGCACAGCGTCGGCTCCAATCCAGCGATAAAAACGCCCGTCTAGTTCGGCGCGGGAAATCCGGTGGTACGACGTCAGGAAATCCTCCAGCGCCTCGGTGACCTGCACGCCTGTGTCGCCGGGCACTCCATAGAGCTCGCTGCGATTACAGGTGGAAAGGACGACCGCTTCTTCGAGAATGCCCTGGCGGCGAAGCTCGCCCGCGGCATGGAGAGCCTGTTCGGAGGTGAACGAGACGCGCTCGCGGAGTTCCACTGGCGCAGTGCGATGGCTGCAACCGATCAAGGCGACCCGGATGCGGCCCGAGACCCCGCCGGATAACGAATCCTTCGCGTTGGACACGCTGGTCATCAGAAGAAGCGATGGAACCTCGTGAGATAGAGATTCACGAACGTGTAACTGAAGAGCACGATCAAGAAATTCAAGGCGCAGACCAGCGCTGCCCGCGCGCCGCGCCATCGGGCGCTCCGAGAAAGGAGCAGATACGCCACATAGACGCCGAGGATTGCGAGCGTCACGATAACCTTAGGATCACCCCAGGAGTAAGAGCCTCTGAGGCGGTGCTCCCAGACGAACCCTCCCGCGACACCAATAGCTAGCGCGACGAGCCCCACGTAGACGCTGCTCCGGCACATGCGGTCGAGCACGTCGAGCGCGGGAAAGCGCCAAAAGGCTGCGCCCGGCCGATGCGAACGCAGGACGCGGTCCTGCACCAGGTAGATCATGCTGAGAACGAAGGAGAGGGCAAATGCTGCATAAGCCCAGGTGTTCAGCGTGACGTGAAAGGCGAAGACCAGGCCCCGAGCGGGAGGGGGCTCCGGAGCCATATGCGGTGCCACAAAGCGCAGCAAGGCGACCCAGATAACCAGGAGAAGGGTCACGAATGCTCCCACCGAGCGCTGGCGGTGGAATATCTCAAGGCCCACATAGGTGACGCCCAAGAGCCAAGCGAAGAGCGACATCGAGCCGTACAGATCGTCGTAGGGCACGGAATTGGTCAGATGGGAGCGTTCCAGCAGGGCGAAGTAGTGCAAGAGTATGCCACCGATCAGCAGGATCGTGGCGAGCCGCCCCAGCGGGACATGCGCGGCATAGAGATTCCGCGCGTAGCATAGAAAACTCGCGGCGTAGAATGCCAAGGCAAAGAACGTCAAATGGTTCGCTATAAAGGACAAAGACCCTCCCACCGCAAGATTATAACGCCGAAACACAGTCGGAGATTAGCCGTACTTCGCGGCGTGAGGAATGCTCAACAACAATTCAGCCAGGGGGCGGGGGCGCTTCTGATATCATAAATTGGAAGTGCCGACGCACATGGCCGAGACACGGGAAAACAGGAAGCAGCTGTTTTTGCGCGCGTGCCGGTTCGAACCGGTTGACCGCGTGCCGGTGTGGATCATGCGCCAGGCGGGGCGCTACCTGCCGGAATATCAGGCCGTGCGGGAGCACCATTCTTTCCTGGAGATATGCAAGACACCTGAGCTGGCCGCGGAGGTGTCCATCCAGCCGTTTCGCGTTATCGGCGTGGACGCAATCATCGTCTTTTCAGACATCTTGATTGTGGCCGAGGCCATGGGCATGCCGCTCGAGGTCCCCGACTCGGGGCCCGTGCTCGGAAATCCCGTGTGCGACTTGGCGGCAGTGCGCCGACTGCGCGAATTCGATCCGGAGCGGGAGACACGATTCGTGAATGATGCTATCCGGGCCATTTGCAGGGAAATGGGACCGGATGTGCCGGTTCTGGGGTTTGCCGCCGCGCCGTGGACGCTTGCCTGCTATATGATTGAAGGGCGCACGCGCGGGGACATTTCCCGTGCGAAGCAGATGCTGCGGGAGGACCCGCAAGTTACGCGCGAGCTGCTCGAACGGATCGCGCGGTCCACAACGGCTTATCTAAAATCGCAGATCGCCGCGGGAGCAGCCGCCGTGCAACTCTTCGACACGTGGGCGGGCGAACTTGGCCCGGGCGAGTACGACGAATTTGAGTTGCCTGCGACGCAGATGGTATTCGACGCGCTCGGCCGAGGCGGCGCACCCAAGATATTGTTCGCGAAGGGTTCGGCGGGGCACCTTGAAAGCATGGCGAAATCGGGCGCTGACGTGTTGAGCGTGGATTGGAACACGGATCTGGCGGAGGCACGCCGGAAGCTCGGACGCCGCGTGGCGCTGCAAGGAAACGTGGACCCGGGGATTCTATTGGGTCCTGAAGAAGGGATTCGTCGGGCTGCACGCGAGGCCGTGGAAAAAACCGGAGGCGTGGGACATATCCTGAACCTTGGACATGGGATTCTGCCCACGACCCCCGTTGCGAGCGCACGGGCATTCGTTGAAGCAGGACAGACGGCCTCGACAGCATCGGCGCAGACGAGCAGAGCAAATTAGGCATTCAGGCAGGTTCCCGCAATGGCCAAGACAACGGTAAACTCGGCGAATATGCTGGACATCGGGCAGGTCTCGGACGAGATCCTCGAGAAGTACAACCGGCCGGGCCCACGGTACACGAGTTATCCCACCGCGCCGGTCTGGCGGGACGATTTCGGTCCCGACGATCTCGAAGACTACGCCGCGAAGGCGGACGAGCGGCGCACGCCGGTGTCGCTCTACATGCACCTTCCCTTTTGCCAGAGCCTCTGCCTGTTTTGCGCCTGCAACGTCTCGATCCAGAAGGACAAACGCGTGGCCATTCCGTATCTCGAGGCACTGAAACGCGAAATCGAGCACACCGGACGAATGGTCTCGAAGACACGGCCCGTCATCCAGTTCCACTGGGGGGGCGGCACGCCGACGTATCTCAGCCCCGAACAGATGGAAGATTTGTTCGGCTACACGAGCGAACGCTTCTCGTTCGCACCGGACGCCGAAATCGGCGTGGAGGTCGACCCGCGCGCCACCACGCGCGCGCACCTGGAAACGCTGCGGCGGCTAGGGTTCAACCGCCTGAGCATGGGCATCCAGGACTTCCAGCCGATGGTGCAGGAGGCCGTTCATCGCATCCAGCCGTACGAAATGACGCGCGACCTGATTCTCGCCGCTCGAGAGTTGGGATTTCAGAGCATCAACGTGGATCTGATTTACGGCCTGCCGTATCAGACGGCCGCGAGTTTCGGAGCGACGATCCAGCAGGCGCTGACGCTCGCGCCCGATCGCGTGGCCATGTTCAGCTACGCGCATGTGCCGTGGCTCAAGAAGCAGCAAGGCTCGTTTCAAAAGCACTTGCCGCAGGGCCGGGAGAAATTCCGCATCTTTCGAGCGGGACTCGAGGGTTTTCTCAACGCAGGCTATCTCTACATCGGCATGGACCACTTCGCGCGGCCGGGAGATGAACTGGCGACCGCGCAGCAGAACCGCACGCTGCACCGGAACTTTCAGGGTTACACGACGAAGGCCGGCGCCGACCTTTACGGCATGGGCGTGAGCGCCATCAGTTCGATCGGAGAGGCCTACGCTCAAAATCGGCGCGAAGTTCCTGCGTATCAAGACGCGGTCGCCGAGCGAGGCCTCGCCACGATGCGCGGCTACCGGCTTTCGGCCGACGACCGGGTGCGGCGTGCCGTGATCGGGCGGCTGCTGTGCCACACGGTGATTCCGAAGAGCGAGGTCGAGCGCGAATTCGACGTTTCCTTCGACGAATATTTCCGGAGCGAGCTCGAGAAAATCGAAGAACCGCGCGCCGAAGGGCTTGTGGAACTCTCGACGGGCGAGATTCGCGTCACACCGCTCGGGCGCATCTTCATCCGCAACGTCGCCATGGTTTTCGACCGCTACCTTCACGAACAGCAGATGGACCAGCGACCGCTGTTCTCCAAGACACTCTAACGAACCGAGCGAGTATGGCCGACCCCAGGCAAGTGGCCGTCATCGGCGGAGGAGCTTCCGGCCTCGCGTGCGCGTTCCGTCTGCGCCAACTCGGCGTGCCGGTGAAGCTGTTCGAAGCCACGGACCGGCTTGGCGGGCTGGTTGGAACGGCGGAGCGGGACGGGTTTCTTTTCGAAACGGGGCCACAGAGCTTTCAAGGCACCGCCACCATCCTGCAATTGATCCGCGACCTCGGAATCGAGGGGGAACTCTGCAAAGCTGACCCGCGGGCTCCGCGATACGTTCTGCGGCGGGGCAGGCTTCTGAAGATCCCGATGTCCCCGCCTGCCCTGCTTACCACTTCCCTGCTGGGCATGAGTTCTCTTTGGAGGATAATCTCGGAGCCATTCCGGCGAACGAAGCCGCCGAGCGAAGAAGAATCGATCGCGCAATTCGTGCGCCGGAAGTTCGGACACGAGATTCTCGAGTACCTCGTGGCGCCGTTCGTTTCGGGAGTCTACGCGGGCGATCCCGAAAAGCTGAGTTTGCGCGCGGCCTTCCCGTCGCTGGAAGAGTGGGAACGCGAGTACGGCAGCATCCTGCGAGGGGCAATGAAATCGCGGCCTGCGAACGGGGCGAGCAAGGGCTCGCCGCCGCTCTGCTCCTTCCGGCGCGGCATGGCCACACTGGCGCAGGCCGCAGCTGCCAAACTGGCCGATAGCGCTCATCTGCGCGCGCGCGTGGATGCGCTGTCCAAAGTTGAAGTGAACGGCCGCCAGCAGTACCAGATCTGCCTCAACCGGGACGACCGACAGGAAACGATCGACGCGCGTGCGGTTGTCGTGACTTCGCCCGCATACGTCGCTGCCCCTCTCGTCCAGCCAATCTCCCCCGCGCTGGCGCAAGCGCTTTCCGGAATCGCCTACGCGCCCGTGGCAGTGGTTGCTTGCGGATACTTCGCGAGGCAAATTGGGAGGGCCGTCGATGGCTTCGGTTTCCTCGTCCCGCGTGCCGAAAAGGTGCGCACTCTTGGCACGGTCTGGAACTCGTCGCTGTTTCCCGGACGCGCCCGAGATGGATCGGTTGCGATGACCAGCTTTATCGGCGGCGCGACCGATCCCGAGATCTCCAACCTTTCGGAGAAGCAAATCGCAACAATCGTGCAGGACGATAACGCCAAGATTCTCGAAATCGGCGGACCGCCGGTCACAACGTCCGTGTGGAAACACGCGAAAGCCCTGCCGCAATATAACCTCGGGCACGGACACATCGTCCGAGCGATTCGCGCGAGCGAGCGCGCGATTCCAGGAATCTTTTTTGCAAGCAATTACCTCCAAGGACCGGCGCTCGGGAAATGCGTCGAGCAGGCCTACCAGACCGCCGAGGCGGTGCGAGCCTTTGTAGATGGTGGCGCGGCACGTCCTGAATGACGCTGGGCTCTGCAGACAGAGGTCGGCTGCGCCTCGGTTTCGACTTACGGACGCGAGCCTATTGCTCTCGGCTGTGGACCCTTATGGCGCAGAGCGAGGCGGGCGAGGCGGCGCTTACCCGCCTCGCGGAACCGGCGGCGATCGGTAGCCGTTGCCGGAATTACCGGCGGGACGGCGTGCGGCCGGCCATTCAGATCAATCGCCACGTAGGTGACGTAGGCGCTGCTCGCGTGCCGCCGCTCCCCGGTGAGAATGTTTTCCGAAAAGACCTTCACGCCAACCTCCATGGAAGTGTGGAACGCGCGATTGACGTTGGATTGCAAGACCAGAAACTCGCCCACACGGATCGGGAAACGAAAATCCAGGTAATCCACCGACGCCGTGACGACGTGGCTGTTCGAATGGCGGTGCGCCGCAACCGCTCCGGCGATATCGATCAGGTACATCACGCGCCCGCCCATCATGCTCCCGAGAGCATTTGCGTCGTTGGGCATGACCGCCTCAACCAGCTCCGAGCGCGATGCGCTCATCGGCCTGCCGGGCAGTGCCGGGCGGCGCGGCGATTTCGGTTTCTTGAATGCTCGTCTCTTCGTCCACTTCGCCATCGTGTCGTGTGGTCTCCCGCCCCTCGTCCGTCCCCGAGCGCTTGGCGTGCATGCCCGAGCCCGCTATAATACGCGCTTCCATCCTATGACCCAAGCACGGAAGTCACGCCGCGAAATGCTCGAAGAATTCCTCGCCGCGAAGCCCAGCGACGCGTTTGCGCGCTACGGATTGGCGCTCGAGTGCATCAAGCTGGGAGACGACCCGGCCGCGATCGGCCACTTCCAGAAACTCCTTGAAACCCATCCCGAATATGTTGCAGGCTACTTCCAGTTCGGCCAGCTTCTCGGGCGTTTGGGGCAGCTCGAGCAGGCGCGAAAATTGCTCTCGGACGGCATCGTCATCGCGCAAAAGACGGGCGACATGCACGCGCGCGATGAAATGCAGGCAGCGCTGACGCTGCTGCGATGAGCCCGGCGCGGCGGCGGCCGCACATGCAAAGACCCAATCGAATTCCGCTGTTTCCGCTCGACGTGGTGTTGCTGCCCACCATGCCGCTGCCGCTACACATCTTTGAACCACGCTACAAGGCAATGATCCGCCGGTGCCTGGAGGAAAAAATCGAGTTTGGGATGATCCTGGCTGGGGAGAAGGCTGTTGCGACTGTGGGCTGCACCGCGGAAATCGTCCGGAAACTCCGGGACTATGCCGACGGGCGATCGGAAATTCTCGCGGAAGGCCGCGCAGTCTTTCACCTCGTTCAACTTCTGGATGAAAAGGAATACTACGAGGGGACCATCGATTACCTGGCCGACGAACCGTCTCCGCTCGATGCGGAGAAAGAATCGCAGCTCGTCGGGCTCTTTGAACAGTGCCACGCGCACTTGTTCGGCCGTCCGTGGGCGGATGCGGGAAGAAAGGAACCAGCCACGTTGGCGTATCGGATGGCGTCCCTGCTGCCCATTGAGCGCATGCAGAAGCAGTCGCTGCTAGAGAATCGATCCGAGACCAGCCGACGCGAGTTCGTCTTCAACTGGATGAAGACGTTCCTGCCAAGGCTGGCCGACCGGCAGCGGACGCGCCGTCGCGCCGGGGGCAACGGCCACGCATCGAATTGACGCTGACCTCCATATTCCTGGCAACTTTCCGCCTCCCCTGATAATCGAAATTATGCATGTGCTCTCCATTCCACTATAATGGGGCTAGAATCTGCGCCACAACCGACCGT
>DATLWP010000431.1:0-6332 GCA_035576265.1 Candidatus Polarisedimenticolia bacterium | reverse complement strand
TCACCGGGGATGCGCGGGAGCGGCTCGAGACGATGGCTGCCACCTCGAACGGATTCGAGATCGCCGAGCGCGACCTGAAACTACGGGGTCCGGGAGAATTCTTCGGCACGCGGCAGCACGGCGACGCGGCATTTTCGTTTGCGCAGCCTCTGCGCGACCATGAGCTGCTCGAGCTGGCGCGGCGCGAGGCGTTTGCGCTGGCCGAGAACCCGGCGAGGGCAAATGAAGTGGTGACGCGGCTGGAATCGCTGAGCCCGGCATGGCTAAAGCGGTATCAACTGGCATCGGTCGGATGAGAAAGGGGAGGACAGCATGCGCGTGATCGCCGGAAGATTTCGCAGCCGGCAGTTGAAGGGCCCGAAGTCGCTGCGGCTGCGGCCCACGAGCGACCGGCTGCGCGAGACGCTGTTCAACGTTCTCGGGCCCACGGTCAGGGATTCACTCTTTGTGGATCTCTACGCAGGCACGGGGGCGGTCGGAATCGAGGCCTTGAGCCGGGGGGCGCGCGAGGTGGTTTTCGTCGAATCACACGCGAAGGGATGCGCACTCATCCGGGACAATCTGGCGGCGCTTGGCGTGCGCGCGGGCGCGGAAGTGATCGAGGCAAGCGCGCAGCGCGGCCTGGAAAGACTTGCGGCCCGCCACCGGGTCGCCGATTTCATCTTTCTCGATCCCCCGTACGAGGAAGAAAGCGAATACTTGCAGATCCTCGAATTCCTCGATGACTCCCATCTGGTGGCGCGAGGCGGCCTGGTCATCGTGGAGCATCGCCGGAAGATGGAGCTGCCCGAGCGCTTCGACCGGCTCGAGCGGGTGCGGCTGCTCGAGCAGGGCGACGCGGCGCTGAGTTTCTATCGCCTAGCTGCTGCCGCCTAGTTCCGGCGGGTCTCACTCCATCGGTTATAATGGCGGACCAGGCCAACCGTCATGCCACACGAGCCCCTTTTCGACGTGGATTCGTTGGTGGAACTTCCGCCACATTCGCGTTTGCCCAGGCTCGATCTGGGAGTTGAGTGGGAGTCCCGGGGCGAGGAATTTCGCACCAGCCTGCGTGATTTTTTCACCGGGCCGCGAGCACCAAGGGACGGCGAACTGTCGGATGAACCGGTACTCAGGGTCGACTGGATTCGCGGGAGGCTGCCGGGCCGGGCATTCCTGGCGTCGTGCGTGTGGCACGTGGCCGTGGTCTGGATTCTGATTCTGCCGATCTGGGGATTCCTGCCAGCTACGAGACCCACATTGGCCCCCGTGCAGATTCAGGTGACGTGGTACACGACCCCAGAGGATCTGCCCCCCATTTCGCTGCGGAGTCCCGCGCCGAAGCCTAGGCCTCTGCCGAGCAAAGCAATCGCAATAAACAAGACCCCAACTCAGGCAGGCGCAGACGTCTATCGTCCACAGCAAACGATACTTTCGGTCCCGGTCCGCGTGACGCACCCACGGCAAACGCTGATACAGCCGAATGCGCCGGCGGCGCCGCCGAAGGTCGCGCCGCCTTTACCCAATGTCGTGCAATGGGCCAGCGAAGAGCAGCCGAAGCTTCAGCTTCCCCTGGCGTCCAAGGCCTCGGCGCCGCGCCTCCAGCGCCGCTCCGTGCGCGAAGTGGCCGCGCCGGAAGTGGCGAACGGCGAGAAGAATCCTGTGCCACTCGACATCGTTTCGCCGACGGTCGCTGATCCGCAACTGCGAATTCCGTTGAGCGGCGCCTCCACTGCCGTCGCCAAGAGGCGGGTGACGCGCGCGGATACCGGAGCGGCTCCCGCACCAGAGATTGGAGCGACTGTGGCCGGGGGCGAGGCCCAATTGCATCGCGTGATCGCGCTTTCGGCGACACCCGCTCCGCCAGCGCCGGTAGTGAGCGTCCCGCAGGGAAACCTCGCGGCGCGTATTTCGATTTCGCCCGAGGGACCGAAGCCGGGCACTCCGGGCGGCGAGGAGAATCGCTCAGCGAAAGCGGCCGGCGCGGGCGCTAAGGCGGGGGAACTGCCGGCCGCGGTGAGCGTAAGCGGAGGACGCGCACGGGCCGGGACCGGAGGGATCGCGCGGCCCGGCAGGCTGGTCTTGAGGCCGATGACGAGCTACGAGCCACCGGCTGCTTCGAGAGAGCCTGTGAACCCGGTCGCTTTCGATCCGAGCCTGCCGCCGGAAAAAATTCTTTCGGGCAAAGAGGTTTACACGCTGCACGTCAATCTTCCCAACCTGACGAGCGCGACCGGAAGCTGGATTCTAAACTTCGCGCAGCTCGATGAGAATACGCACCCCCCTTTCAAGCCCAGGGGCCAGCTCTCGGGACCGGTGCCGTACAAAACGGCGGACCCGAGCTATCCGCCGGACCTTATCAAGGCGCACGTGCAAGGCGAGGTGGTGCTCTACGCGATTATCCGCAGCGACGGCTCGGTGGACAGCATTCAGGTGGTGCGGAGCCTCGATCCAGAACTGGATCGGAACGCGATTGCAGCGCTGGCGAAGTGGAAGTTTCGGCCCGGGACGCGCGCGGGCGTGCCCGTGGATCTGGAGGCCGTCGTGCACGTTCCGTTTATCTATCAGAATCCGCGAGAATAGCGCCGGCCGGCGGCCCAAGCGTCAGAAATGAGTGCGCAGCTCGCGGAACGCCGAGAGGATCAGCAACCTCCCCGCCCCGCTCTCGAGTTCGGCGTGTTCCAGGTGCCAGGTATTCGCGTGCGGGATGAAGACGGCGTTCAGGCCGGACTGCAGGGCCGGGTTGATGTCGCTGCGCGGGCTGTTGCCCACCATCCAGCCGTGCGACTTCACGATCTGGAAGTTCTCAATCATGCGACCGTAGGTGCCCGAGTCCTTCTCCAGCACGATTTCGATCGCATCGAAATAGGACTGCAAGCCGGAGCGCTCGACCTTCCCCGCTTGCTCGGCGGGTTCGCCTTTCGTCAGCAGGATCAGGCGGTGACGCTTCGCAAGATAGGCGAGCGTTTCCGGAACGCCATCGAGAATCTGGGGAGGCGTGTTCTCCAATTCCGCGACAATTCGTTCGATCTCCTGGACGATCTCGCGACGCGCGGAATTGCCGGCGAGCTTCAAATAGGTCTCCTCGAGGGAACGGCCGAAGCTGCGCACGCCGTAGCCGTGCTGCCGGATGTTGCGGCGCTCGGTTTCGTTGAGGATGTGGCGGACGTACTCGCGGGTATATCCGAGATGCTCGAGCCGGGAAACAAAATCGTCGATCGTCTTCTCGAAGAAGATGTTGTTTTCCCAGAGCGTGTCGTCTGCGTCGATCAGAAGGGTGTGCCGTGGCATCGCAATTCCCCGCTCATAAATTTTGCGTCACCGGGGCAAATAAGAGAAGGAAATTTTGGCGGAGTTGCCCTTCGCGCGGATCATTCGATTCCCCGCTGGTCGTTAAGATGCCAGGGATGCGAGCGGGGGTTGCGCAGGCAAAAGTCCCCCCGGAGAGGATTGAGAAGGTCGGAGGACACGGAGAAACACGCGGGTACCGGCCGGCCTCTCGTATTTCGTTCCGAACGACGATTGGCCCGGCGAAATATCTCAAGCCGAGGCGGGAAGGAATTCGTAGCGATCGATCTGGGCGGCCACGCCGCGGCGGCCGTTGCGCGGTTCGACGCGGAGGACGCGGCCGTAGCAACGGATGTGCACGTCGCCCGCCAGAGTGATCTGCTGCGGCAGGGTGAGGACAAATTCGATCGAGCTGCCGGTCTCGACGCTTGCCTCGATCAAGAAGTAGAGGCCGCGAAAGCTGACGTCGCGCGTCTCGCCCGCCTTCTCCGTGGTCCCGCTTTCAGCCGAGAGCCGCACCTTCAGGGGAAGCGCCATCGAGAAACGCCGGGCGGTGCGCCGCTCTACAACGTTGTCCATGTGCCCTCTGCTCCCTCGGAACTCAGCCAGAAACTATCATCGCTCGTGCGACCGCGCAACCGATTTTCCGGGCGGCAGGCCCGGGGAGCCACATTCAGCTCTTGCCGGCCAGCTTCACTTCATTCAATGTAATCGGCGCTCGGAGACCGCGGGCGGGCGGCGGTGGGCTTCGGTCCGCAGAGCTGGCAGATTTCGAGTTTCGACCGAGTCGTTTGATTAAAAGCGGCGCTGTCGTTAGGATGGAGGGTCATGGAGAGGTCTCCGGCGTTGGCTGAAATGCGGAAGCATTCGCGGGCGCAGCTCGAGCTTCCCGTACGAATCCGCTGGCATGGACCGCTGGGCATGCGGCTCGAAGTAACGCATACGGAGGACGTATCCCGTGAAGGCCTTCTGATCCACCGCAATCAGTCTTGCGACGTACCGGCGCGCGTGTGGGTGGCGTTTCCGTTTGATCCCGCCGCGAACTCCGCCGTGCAGCCGGAAACCCCAGCGCGCATCGTGCGGGCGGAAGAGGACCCGTCCGGTGGCTATCGCATCGGGGTGCGCCTTCTGCGGCCACCGCGATGGTCACCGCGAATCGCGGATCAGGAGCGGAGGAGTTCGCCACGCATTCCCTTCGCACTGCCGATTTTCGTGCGTCCGGCCGGAACTCCCTGGCCCGAGGAATCGATGACGCAGGACCTCTCTCGGAGCGGCGTGCGGTTCGAGACCTCGCACATCTACGCTGCCGGCGAAATGGTGCTTGCCCAGATTCCCTGGGGCGAATGGGCGAAAGCGGGAGAATTACCCGGACGCGTGGTGCGCGTCGAGACCATGGATGGCGCGGCGGACCGGGCGCTCCTCGCAAGTCAGAAGACCGGGACGAACGCGATCTTCTCATCCGTCGCCGTGGAGTGGACGAATGAGGGGAAAACTCCGGGCGCGCAGAAGGCGAAGTCCTGAGAATGCGCGCGTCCTCGCATTCCGAAAAGTCCACGGGCAGGCTTTCCGATTCGACGTCTAATGTCTGAAGTCTTCCATCGCAGTTTCTTCCTGGAGGGACCCGCCGGCAGGCTCGAAGCCCTGCTCTGGACAACACCCGCAGCAGAGTCTGACATCGTGGCGGTGGTCTGCCATCCGCATCCCCTTTTCGGCGGCACGATGCACACCAAAGTGGTCTTTCAGGCCGCAAAGACGCTGCACCGCCGCGGCGTGCCCGTGCTGCGATTCAATTTTCGCGGCACCGGTTTGAGCGAAGGCACCCACGACCGCGGACGCGGCGAGCAAGACGATGTGCGCGCGGCGCTCGACTTTCTGGCGAAGGAATACCGCGGCCGGCCGATCCTGCTTGCCGGATTCAGCTTCGGGTCGTGGGTGGGCATGCGCGCCGGTTGCGCGGACCCACGCGTGGCGGAGATGGTCGGCATCGGGCTTCCCGTCGACAACGTAGACATGAGTTTCCTGCGCGCATGCGAGAAGCCGAAGCTCATCGTCCAGGGCGCAAACGACCAGTACGGCTCGCGCGCCAATGTCGAGGCACTCTTCGCGACGTTGCCGGAGCCGAAGCGGTTGGTGTTCGTTGAGGGCGCGGACCACTTCTTCAAGGGTCAAGCGGATCAGCTCGGCATAGCGATTGACGCCTGGCTCGATGAGCGACACCCCCGGGTTCCCACCGGACA
The DNA here is from genome assembly GCA_035576265.1 of Candidatus Polarisedimenticolia bacterium. Classification (GTDB taxonomy): domain Bacteria; phylum Acidobacteriota; class Terriglobia; order Acidiferrales; family UBA7541; genus Palsa-295. Next base: position 828 of record DATLWP010000431.1, on the reverse strand, counting down.
GGAAAGCTGAACGAGATTCAGGATCGGAATCTTCGCACGCTAACCCTTCGATTCGAATAACTTGAGGAATTGGTCGCGCGGGGCTGGTTCCAAGCGCGCGACTTCGAGGTTCGCGCGCACATGCTCGACACGGCTCATGCCCACGAGAGCCGTGGTAATGGCCGGGACCGACCGCGCGAATTGGAGAGCGCGCTCGGCGTCGTTCTTCCCTCCCAGCGCAGCGCCAATATAGGCTGGCAGATTGCGCGTCAGCTGACCCTGCAGAAGCGTTGCGCTTGAGACGAGAGAGATTCCGAGCGCGCGGGCCGCCTGCACCATAGCCATCGTCTTGCCCTGGACCACTTGATTCGGGCGCAAGAGCGCCTCGGGCATGGCGAGATTCAACGGCAACTGCACGAAGCGAAAATGGTGGTCCCGGCCGGCGACTTCGCGCGCGAGTGCCTCCATCTCCGCAAGGGAGAGGTATCCCGAGGACTTCGGGTCTTCGCGGAAAGCGTTCCAGGTGGCAAGCCCGTAAGTGGCTATCGTTCCTTCGGAGACGGCGGTTTCGAGAAACGCGAACGCCGCGCGCATCCGACTGCGAAATTCATCCGCGGGTACTTCGCCCAATTGCGTCTCCGGGTTGTGCAGGTAGAAGACGTCCACACACTTGACGCCGAGATTGCGCAGGCTTCGTTGGAGTTGGTCGGCAAGATAGCGCGGCGCCATGCAGTGGCAGCCCGCGGCGATCTCTTCCGGGCGGAAGATTCCGTTTTCGAGGAACTCGCGCGAAAAGTACGCGTGCGCGTCAGCCGGCATTTCGCCGTCTGGGGTGAGAAAACCGGCCTT
>DATLWP010000430.1:0-7510 GCA_035576265.1 Candidatus Polarisedimenticolia bacterium | reverse complement strand
TCTGTTTCGGGTGACGGCGGCGGCGCGGGAGTTTCTGCTGCGCGAGGGGACGGACCTGAAGTATGGGGCGCGTCATTTGAAGCGGGCGATCGAGCGGCACGTGGTGTACCCGCTGGCGAGTTTGCTGGCGACGGAACAGGTGTCGCTGGGAGACGTGATCTCGATCGACTGGAAGGGGAGCGCGGACGGGCTGGCGTTTCTGAAGGAAGCGGAGGGCGCCCTGATCCCCGTGGCCTCGCCTGCGCCCGACATCCTCACCGAAGCCGCTGCCGCCACTTCCGACGGCCGCGAGCTTTCTCTCCCGGCAGCGACGACGGCGGCTGCAGAAGTCCCGCTCGAGCGGACGTCATCGCTTGCGTCGCCAAATCACGGCATTCCGGCCGAGAAAGCCAAAAACGAGCAAGGCTAGAATTTCTTCTGGCGATCTCCGGTCTTGGGAAGCAGGATCCTCGCGCGCGTGCCGGCGATTATTCCGGCGTGCGCTACGACTTCCTCCGCGGAACGAGAACAACCTCACATTCCGCACCCTCCGCAGCTTCGCAGACTGAAGGAACCTGCCTATCGATATGAGTTCCAACGAAGGACGGGCTTGCGCGCGGCGGTTACTTCGTCGAGCCGCCCGACGCGCGTGGAATGCGGGGCTGCGCTCACCAATTCGGGATTCGTTTCGACTTCCCGGGCTATGGCGCGCATGGCCTCGATAAATCGGTCGCAGTCCTCTTTCGATTCTGATTCCGTCGGCTCGATCATCAGCGCCCCCGGCACGATCAGAGGAAACGCAGTGGTGTAGGGATGAAAGCCGTAGTCGATCAGGCGCTTGGCGATGTCCAGCGTGTTGATCTCATGGCGTCTCTGCCGTGCATCGCTGAAGACGACCTCGTGCATGCACGGCAGGTCGTACGGTAGCTCAAAATATTCCTCGAGGCCTTTGCGGACATAGTTGGCGTTGACGACCGCGTCCTCGGTCGCCTGCCGGATTCCCGGACCATACGCGAGAATGTAAGCAAGGGCGCGCAAGAGCACTCCGAAGTTTCCGCAATAGGCTCGCATGCGTCCGATCGACTGCGGGCGATTCCGGTCGAGCGCGAACTGCCCATTTTCGTTTCGAGTGACGACCGGAACGGGCAGGAACGGCTCGAGAAGCTTTCTCACTACCACAGGACCGGCTCCCGGTCCTCCACCGCCGTGCGGCGTTGAGAAAGTCTTGTGCAGATTCAGATGCATGACGTCCACGCCAAAATCTCCCGGCCGCACGACGCCGGCAAGCGCATTCATGTTCGCGCCGTCCATATAGAGCAGCGCGCCGCGGTCATGCAGAATCGCGGCCATGTCCGCAATATCGTGCTCGAAGACTCCGAGCGTATTGGGATTCGTCACCATGAGCGCGGCGACATCTTCGGTGACGGCTTGGCGAAGCTGGCCGATATCAATCTGGCCGCGCGCGTTGGAAGGAAGATGGCGTACCTGGTATCCGGCCATCACGGCGGAGGCGGGGTTCGTTCCGTGCGCGGAATCCGGAACGAGAACCAGCTTGCGCGGATTCCCCTTACTTTCGAGACAGGCGCGGATCATCAAAAGGCCGGTCAACTCGCCGTGCGCGCCGGCGGCAGGTTCGAGCGTGACGGCATCCATGCCTGTGATCGCCAGTAGGCATTTTTCAAGATCGTAGAGAATCCGCAAGCAGCCTTGCGAGACTTCATCGGGTTGCTGGGGGTGTTCGTTCACCAGACCATCGAGGCGGGCGACATGTTCGTTGACGCGCGGGTTGTACTTCATCGTGCACGAACCCAGCGGGTACATGCCCAGATCGATCGCATAATTCCAAGTCGAGAGGCGGGTAAAGTGGCGGATGACCTCGACCTCGCTGACTTCGGGAAATCCTGCAATCGTATCGCGCACCAAGTCGCGGCCGAGCTCCACGACCGCATCGACGGCCGGCACATCGAGCGGCGGAAGCTCCATTCCGCGTTTTCCCGGGGCCGACCGTTCAAAGATCAGGCCTTCGGTCTGGCTGATGTGACGTTCCGCCTCGCGCGCCGGGGCGACGGACGCTTCGGTTTCTGCAGAGTTGGGATTCAAAGCAATCGGCTCCTTAAACGGGGACTTCGAGAATTCTCCGAACGGACTCGGCCAGCCGCTCGATTTCTCCTCTCGAATTCAGTTCTGTCACGCAGACCAGCGCACACTTCGCGAGCTCCGGGTAATGCGCCCCGAGCGGCAGTGGCCCGATGATCTTTTCACGCAGCAGTGCGTCGTTGACCGACTTCACCGCGCGCGGAAATTCGAGAACGAATTCGTTGAAGGCCGGCGCCGTAAGCACGCGGCGGACGCCGGGGATTTTCTCGAGTTCCGCCTGGGCGAATCGTGCCTTGGCCAGATTCTGCAGGGCCAGTTCACGCATCCCCTCGTTTCCGAGCAGGCAGAGTTGAATCGTCGTCGCGAGCGCGCAGAGCGCCTCGTTGGTGCAAATGTTCGACGTGGCCTTTTCGCGGCGGATGTGTTGTTCGCGCGTCGCCAGCGTCAGGACGAACCCTCGACGTCCGGCGGCGTCAGTGGTCTGTCCCACGAGGCGCCCCGGCATCTGGCGGACGAATTTCTGCCGCGTGGCAATCACGCCCACGAATGGCCCGCCGTAGCTGGTCGGGAGACCCAACGACTGCCCCTCCATTGCGACAATATCCGCTTCGGCTGGCGGCCGAACGATTCCCAGAGAGACGGCCTCCGCAACGCTCGCGACCAGGAGCGCGCCGGCGGCATGCGCCGCCTCGGCCAGCGCCGGCAAGTCCTCGATCACGCCAAAGAAATTGGGCGATTGGACAACAACGGCTGCCGCATCCGCGAGCTTGTTTTTCGCCAGCGCGCCAAGGTCCAATTGACCAGAATCGGTGAAGCCGACTTCTTCGACTTGCAGCGCGATATTTTTCGCATACGTGCGCAGGACCTGACGGTATTCGGGGTGCACCGAACGCGCGATCAACACGCGCCGCCGACGGCTAATGCGAACGGCCATGAGCACGGCCTCGGTTAGGGCAGTCGAGCCGTCGTACATCGAGGCGTTCGCGACTTCCTGCCCGGTGAGCTGGCACATCAGCGTCTGAAACTCGAAAATAGCCGTGAGCGTGCCCTGGGAAATTTCCGCCTGATAGGGAGTGTACGACGTGAGGAACTCGCCGCGCCCGATCAGCGCGTCGGTCACGACCGAGCGCGCATGCCGGTAGGCGCCGGCGCCCACAAATGATGAGTACCCTTGCGCGTTCTCGGTGGCGCGCGCCTGGAAATACCGGATAATTTCGATCTCCGAGAGAGGGCCGGGCAATGGCAAAGGCTCGCGCAGTCGAAACTTTTCCGGAATGGATTGAAACAGATCGTCGGTCGATCGGACCCCAATGGCATCGAGCATCTGGATCCGTTCGGACGAGCTTTTGGGGAGGTAACGCATCAGTCTGGCTTTTCCTTTGTCGTTTCCGCCACGTACGTCTCATACGACGCGGAGTCCATCAGGCCGTCGATTTCTTTTGGATCGGCCAGGCGGACCTTTACTAGCCACGCCGAGCCGTGAGGGTCTTGGTTGACTTTTTCGGGAGAATCCGCGAGCGCCGCGTTGATCTCCAGCACTTCACCCGAGGCGGGACTGAAGAGGTCACTGACGGTCTTTACGGATTCAATGGTGCCGAACGATGCTCCCGCTCGGAGCTTCGCGCCCAACTTCGGCAACTCCACATAGACGACGTCGCCGAGCGCTTCCTGTGCGTAGTCCGTGATTCCAATCGTTCCGATGGAGCCTTCCACGCGAATCCATTCATGTTCTTTCGTATAGCGATAGCTCGTGGGGTACACGGGCATGGCCTCCAAAACTTTCGATTTAGTCGCGCCGCTTATAGAAGGGCAGAGCGACTATGCTCGCCGGCGCCCATTGCCCTCGTATGCCGATTTCAATGCGTGTTCCGATCGCGCTCGATTCGGACGAAACATATGCCATGCCTATGTTCTTCTTGAGAGACGGGGCCGGTCCACCACTGGTGACGCGGCCAGCCTCGCGGCCGGCAATCCTCACAGGATACCCATCGCGGCCGATGCGCTTATCGAGCATTTCAAAGCCTATCAGTTTGCGGCGCACGCCCGCCTGCCTTTGCCGCGCGAGCGCATCGCTCCCCAGAAACGGGCCTTTTTCCAGTTTACAAATCCAGCCGAGCCCCGCCTCCCACGGTGTCGTCGTCTCGTCGATCTCGTGGCCGTAGAGACACAGGCCCGCTTCAATACGCAGCGTATTCCGCGCCCCAAGTCCGCAGGGTAGCAGACCGGCGGACTTGCCGGCGTCCAGCAGGTTGTTCCAAAGTGCCTCCGACGATTCGGGGCCGAAGTAGATTTCAAATCCGTCTTCGCCTGTGTATCCGGTGCGCGCGATCAGACAGTCAATGCCGCTCACTCTGCCGAACGTGAAGTGATAATAGCGGATCGCGTCGAGCGAAGTCGGCGTCATTCGCTCGAGGATTTCTTTCGCCCGCGGCCCCTGAATCGCGAGCTGCGAGTAGTGCGACCCGGCGTTTTCGACTTGGGCATCGAATCGGTTCTCCGAGACGATATGCTCGAAGTCGCCGTCTTGATTCGCTGCATTAACGCACAGCAGAAAGCGCGTGGCGGAAATCTTGTGTACCAGCAGATCGTCGGCGAAGGTGCCGCCTTCGGTCATGAGACCGGAATATTGCGCCTGGCAGGGGCTCAATTTCGCCGCGTCATTGCAGGTTATCCACTGCACGAGGTCGAGCGCCCCGGAGCCGTGGATCTCGATCTCCCCCATATGGCTGACGTCGAACAGGCCCGCACGTGCGCGCACGGCTCCGTGCTCCGAGAGAATGCCGGAATATTCGAGCGGCATGTCCCACCCACCGAAATTGACCATCTTGGCGCCAAGCTTTCTGTGGGTATCGTACAGGGCGGTCTTGCGGAGCGCAGCGCTAGCCGGCGTGGTCACGAGAAGGTCTCAGTTCGTGCGACGAAAATCGAACGTAGCATGCGTGTTTGGGGCTGTCAAGAAAACCGGCTTGCGACATACGGCAAGTGCTCATATCGACCAGACAACGTCGATTTCCGAAGGTGCTGCGTGACTGCGAACACCGTCGGCGCAAGGCGCTTGTAGGCCGTCCGCGCGTAGCCTACTATGGGGGCAAGGCGAACTAAGTTCGAGCGGAAGGACGATTCCAGTGACGATTCTGTGCTCGCAATGCGACAAGCCGGAACACGACTGCACCTGTGAAAAGTATTGCTGCTTTTGCCAATCGCAATACCATGTCCGGCTTGGGGTGGACGGGCTGTACTATTGCCCGGATTGTAGGGAAGCCTGTGAGGTGAGACTCGCCGAGTCCGATGAGCACTGATTCCAACCGGGGTCCCCGAACTGCCCGGATCGAGTGCACGTTGAACCACGATCCCCGGCTGCTGTCCGGGGTCACAGCGGTGGTGGCCCACGTCGCGCGGAGGGCCGGCCTTTCCGAACGGGTCGGCGCAAATATCTCCGCAGCCGCCGCGGAAGCTTGTCGAGAGGCGTTTCTCGGGCTCGACAGCCAGGCGTCGCCCCCTTCCTCCGTAAAGCTTGTTGCTGTGGACTTTGCCGATCGCGTCGAAGTAACAATCGAAACTGCAGCGCAAACATTGCCGGTGGCCAGCCCCCGTGCACCCCGCGAGAGCGCGGGTACGAGAACCGGAGAGGGAATCGGCAAAACGCCCGAAGGCGATCTGGTGGACCGCGTGGAGCGAGAGACGCTCAGTGGCCGGTCGCGCGTGACCCTCGTCAAATACTGCGATGCGGCGAAATCCCCGCCCAAGGCGTAACGCCGCCCCCTATCGCTGCGGCCAGCCGGAAACGCCGAATCGTTTCCTCACGACAAGCCCCCAAGCGGGGCCCTTACATTGGCACAGCGAACGCACGCGTGTGAATCAGCGACAGCAGTTGGTCCTGGCTCACCGGCGCTTCGATCTTCAGGCGATCTCCGCTCGGCTGGACGCGGACTTGATCGAGCGCACTCGCAAGATCCGGATGCGTTTGTGCTTCCTGATAGCGGCGGTAGAGAAGGCCGGCCTGAAGCGCCGCAGCCAGAAGATTCGCGTCGTCGGTCGAACTGCAGACGGCCTGAAAATGAGCATCGACGCCGCTGTCCGCCTCGATGTTGATCGTCATGGCCTGCAACCGGCCGATGATCTCGGCGGCTTGGGGAAACTGATTGGCTTGCGGGAGCAACTGCTGTACCGCGAGATGAGTGTACTTTTGGTTGAGCACCGCCCAGATGATCCCAGTGCCGTTGGCTTCGTTGATCAGAGGGAAGAGGCGGTCGTTCGTCAGCAGGCTCTCGCTAACGCCGGTGCGGACGTCAATTAGCTGTTCGAGAGCGGAGCGATGACCGAAGGCGGCCGTATTCGAGTCGATAAACATGAACAGAATATCGTTGGGGCCCGTCCCGCTCCCGAATGCATACAGGTGATAGCCGTGGACGTCGAACATCGGCAGTTTCCGCTGCTTGAAACGGTCCTCGCTTGAGGACGGGTTGAAAGAACCGAGCGCGACGCCGACGATTTGCTCGCCGCCCCCCTTCGGAGATGCGATCGCGCCCCAGGCAAGCTCGTCCACTTGCGAATTGGGATCGACTCCTGCCGATGCAAGGAACTGTTCGAACTGGCGAAAGCGGCTCGGCAGGAGCTGCTCGCGGAGCTGCTGGAACCAGGGATACTTCCGCGCCGACTTTAAGTCGGCATAGGCGAACTCGCCCACTTGTTTCGGGAACATCCCCGTAATCGAGGTGCTCAGAGTTCCTGCGGAGGCTCGCTGTGGCATCGCGATGCCAGCGGCCAGCAGAATTCCCGCCGCGCAGAAGATGGCAAGCAAATGACGCATTGGCTGTCTCATGGTCGTGTCCCTCAGAACATCTACATCCGATTCTATTGGCCGGCGCGCACCGGAAAGTCAGTCGCTCGCGACGCCAGCGCTCGAATCTGCGCACGTGTTTGTTCGGCGAAACCAGCGTCCGTAACAGATTCGAGATTGATGGTCGCGTTTTCGAGCGCCCCGTGAACTGCGGCAGCGGCCATCAGCCGGGCCACTCTAAGGTCTGACAGCATAGATGGGCTCGACATGGCTTCCAGTTGCCCCAGTTTATCAAATACGTCGGCCGCTTGACGCGCGACATCCAGCGGCACTTCGACAGCCCCGTGGAGCGCCTGCTGCATCGCGCGATCGCGACGTTGCCGCTCTTCGAGAGTTTCGCGCGGCAACTTGTGCGCGGCCAGAACCGCTTGAAACGACGCCGCATCGCGGTCGATGGCCACCGCCAGCATCTTTGACGCCGCGTGAAATTCCGTCAGAGCCTTGCGCAGGGGGGACGCGAAGGCCGCCTGCGATTTTCTCTGGTGCGAAAGCCCTGCCACCATTTCCCCGAGGCTCGCGCCGAGCGCACCCGCCAGCGCTGCCACGGACCCGCCTCCGGGCGTGGCCGTCGGCTGCGCCACGGCCGCAAGAAAC
>DATLWP010000429.1:0-3401 GCA_035576265.1 Candidatus Polarisedimenticolia bacterium | reverse complement strand
ATGGTCGGTCCGGCGATCCGGTTAGCTCGAGCGCCTCGGCGACCGCCGCGCCCGATGCAAATGACGTCGGAATCTCGGCGCGTGGAGGTCCCGGGAAGGCGTTCGCTTCCGGAGCAGGCGCATAGCCTCGCAGGCTGTCCGTCCCCGACGACGCTTTGTACGCCGAAGTGTGCGCGGACGCAGATGCCCCGGCCGCAGCCGCGCGCGCACCCGGAAATCCTGGAATCGGCCGTGCGAGAGAAAGCGCTTGGCGCAGGGCGTCGCGGGTGAAGTCGTGGACGAACTGAGGGTGTCGGAAGCGCACCTCGATCTTCGCCGGGTGGACGTTCACGTCCACCTCCTGGTACGGCAGGTCGAGAAAGAGCAGCACAACGGGAAAAACGCCTGGCGGCGTGACGTTGCGGTAGGCCTCGCCGATGGCGTGGAGCAACAGGCGGTCGCGCACCAGGCGCCGGTTCACGAAGATGTAGATCCCGTTGCGGTTCGTGCGCTGCACTTCCGGCCGGGAAGTAAACCCCGTGATGCGAATCGTGGCGGATTGCTCGTCCGGCTCGAGCGCGGGCTCGGTGATCGCCGATCGCACCGGCGCTTCGTTCTGCGAAATTTCCACGAGCTCTTCCAGTGCCTGGCGGCCTAACACCTGATAGACGCGGTCCGCAAGCTTTTCAACCGGCGCACAATCGAGGATGACCTGCGTGGGCGTCTTGAGCACGAAATGCGTCTCGGGATGGGCGAGTGCGTAGTGCGTGACAAGCGATGCGATGTGGCCCAGTTCGGTGGTTTCCGATTTCAGGAATTTTCGCCGCGCGGGCACACAGTAAAAAATGTCGGCGACGCTCATGGAAGTGCCCGCCGGCACGCCCGCAGGCTTCACGCCCACGAGCTTTCCCGCGGCGAATTCGACGCGCGTGCCCTGTTCGTCTTCCGCGATGCGCGTTTCGAGAAGCAGCCGAGAGACTGCCGCGATTGAGGGCAGCGCCTCGCCACGAAAACCGAGCGTGGCAATCGAGAGCAGATCGTCCGCGGTTCGCAGCTTGGACGTCGCGTGGCGCTCGAAGGCGAGCAGCGCGTCGTCGTGGTTCATTCCTGAGCCGTCGTCGATCACGCGGATCATGCGCTTGCCGCCGGATTCGACTTCCACTCGAATCGAATGCGCTCCGGCGTCGAGCGCGTTTTCGAGCAGCTCTTTCACCACGGACGCGGGCCGCTCGACGACTTCGCCGGCCGCGATCTTGTTCGCGACGTTTTCAGCCAGTATGCGAATCCGCGACATCCTCTTATCCTCTTACTTGCTCGGCCCTTTGATCTGGATGCCGAGCTCATCGAGCTGGGCTTGATCGACCTCGGCGGGAGATTCGGCCATGAGATCGACTGCCGCGGTGGTTTTGGGGAAGGCGATGACCTCGCGCAGCGATTTTTCGCGGGCCAGCAGCATGGCGATGCGGTCGATGCCGAGGGCAATGCCGCCGTGCGGCGGAGTGCCGTAGGTCAGCGCGTCGAGAAAGAAGCCGAAGCGGTGCCGCGCCTGCTCGTCCGAAAGGCCGAGGGCTTTGAACAGGCGCGCCTGCACGTCCTGGCGATGAATCCGGATGCTGCCGGAGCCAAGCTCGTTGCCGTTCAGCACGAGGTCGTAGCCTTTGGAGCGGCACTCCCACGGCGCGGTCTCGAGCTTCTCAATGTCCTCTTCGACGATCCCGGTGAACGGATGCTGCGCGCTCACCCAGCGTTTCTCCGTCTCGCTCCATTCGAAGAGCGCGAAGCCGGTGATCCAGAGAAATTCCCATTTGCTGCGGTCGATCAGATTCAATTTGTCGCCGAGATGCAGGCGAATCTGGCCCGCCACATCGAGCGACGCGTCGCTGTGCGGGAACTGGTCTTTCGCCGCCGTGGCAACGATCAGATCACCAGGCTTCGCGCCGACGGCGGCGGCCAGCGTCTTGAGCGCCTCGGCGCCGAGATTTTTCTCGAGCGGCGAGGCAATTCCGTCGGGCGTCACTTTCACGGTGTAAACGCCGCGGGCACCCGCGGACTTAGCGAATTCGGCGAGTTCATCGAGCTGCTTCCGAGACCACGAAGCGGCCCCCGGTGCGACGACAGCTTGCACGTTGCCTTCGAAATGCAGCGCGGCGCGGGCAGGCTCGAAAAATTCGGTGACATTGCGCAGCTCCATGCCGAAGCGCAGGTCAGGCTTATCCGAGCCGAAGCGGCGCATTGCGTCCTTGTAATCGAGGTGACGGAATGGCCCTTTCGCCTGCACGCCGACAACGGCGCAGGCGCGCTCCATCACGCGCTCGATTACCTCGAAAATATCCTGCTGGCGCGGGAACGACATCTCGAGATCGAGCTGCGTGAATTCGGGCTGGCGATCAGCGCGCAAGTCCTCATCGCGGAAACATTTAACGATCTGGAAGTAGCGGTCCATTCCGGAGATCATCAGGATCTGTTTGAAGATCTGTGGCGACTGCGGCAGCGCGTAGAACTGCCCGTGATGGACGCGGCTGGGCACGAGATAATCGCGCGCGCCTTCGGGGGTCGAGCGCGTGAGCATGGGCGTCTCGATTTCGAAAAAGCCCATTTCGTCGAGCGCCTTGCGAATCTCGAAGACGATGCGGTGGCGCAGCTCGATATTGGCGTGCAGGCGCGGGCGTCGCAGGTCGAGATACCGGTAGTGCAGCCGCGTCTCTTCGGTCGCCGTCACTTCGTCTTCGATCGTGAAGGGAGGCGTCTCGGATGTATTCAGGACGTGCAGCCGTCCGGCCATCACCTCCACTTCGCCGGTGGCGATGTCTGGGTTCGGCTTCTGGCGCCGGACCACGCGTCCTTCGACCGCTACCACGAACTCCGAGCGCAGCTTTTCGGCCTTGGCATGCGCCTCTGGGTGCAGCTCTTTGTTGAAGACGATCTGGGCGATTCCGGCACGGTCGCGCAGATCGATGAAGATCAGTTGGCCGAGATCCCGCCGCCGCTGCACCCAACCCATGAGGACGACGTCCTGCTCCGCGTCCGATGCGCGCAGCGCTCCGCAGTAGTGCGTTCGCTTCAGATTCCCCAAAGTGTCAAGCACGAGTTGCCTTTCGTTCGGATTCGAGATATTCGAGCAGATCGGCCTCGCTGAGCTTTCTCTGTTCGGCATCGGCGAGGCGCTTGAGCGTGTAGCTACTAGAAGCGACTTCGTCCTCGCCGATAATCAGGGCGTAGCGGGCTCCGAGCTTGTCCGCCAGGCCAAGCGATTTCTTGAATTTCAGCTCTTCGGGCGGCAATTCGAGAGCGAAGCCGCGTGCGCGCAGTTTCCTCGCGATGCTTAGGGCTGCAGGATACGCTTTCGCGCCCATCCAGGCGACGAATACGCTGAGTCCGGGCAACGCGGGCACCTGGCCGGTCTCCTGTATGGACAGGATGGG